>PTLG01000078.1 GCA_002937995.1 Alphaproteobacteria bacterium MarineAlpha3_Bin7
TAAACCCTAATTTTTGATTACGAATCCGGGTAAGCTTCTTATCACTAAGACTACTCACATTTTTGTTCAAGATATGTATCTCACCATCATCTGGCTTCTCCAAAAGACCTGCTATGTGCAGCAGTGTTGACTTACCAGAACCTGATGGCCCTACCAGTGAAATGGTCTCACCAGGCTTTACAGATAAATCAACTCCATTAAGTATGTTTAAGCGCTCCCCACCTTGCCAAAAGGCACGGTGAATATTAACCAACTTAATTAAGTTATATTTATCCGCCACACTACTCACTTTTTAGAGCATCAACTGGATTAAGACTAGCTGCTCTCCATGAAGGGTAAACTGTTGCTAAAAATGATAAAAACAAGCCCATACTGACAACAAGAATTACCTCAGAAATCAATACTTTGGAAGGCAGGTGGGATAAGAAATAAATCTCAGCTGAAAAAAGCTCGGTACCAGTTAAATTTTGCAACAAATGCCTAATAAAATCGATATTGTATGAAAATAGTAGGCCAAGGAAACAACCTGTAATAGTACCGATGGTACCAATGCTCGCCCCCGAAATAAAAAATATTCTTAGAATCATTCCTCGACTAGCTCCAATGGTTCTAAGAATCCCAATCTCCCTGCTTTTGTCTCTAACAAGCATAATAATTCCTGATATAATATTAAAAGCTGCAACAAGTATAATTAATGTGAGTATTAAAAACATGACATTACGCTCAACCTGTATTGCATTATAAAAACTAGAATTAGTTCTTTTCCAATCCACTGCCGTGAGATTTGGGCCAACTTTTTCTCTAATATCCTGAAGTAAACTCATGGACTTTTCTGGAACCTTTATAAAAACTTCCAAATAACTTACTGAAGAGCCCATCTTAAAAAACTTTTGGGCAGATGTTAACGACATAAAAATCATATTGGAGTCATATTCATACATACCAACATCAAACATACCGACAACATTAAAAGACTTTATCCTCGGCATACTGCCCATTATGGTGATATTTCCCTTGGGTGATATTACGGTAACACGCTCTCCTACCTTTACTCCAAGGTTCTGAGCCAGACGCAATCCAATTAAAATAGAGTCACTATTCCCAAATTTCTGCATAGAGCCAGCAATTATGTTATCCGAAACTAATGAACGGGCCCGTAAATCATCCTTGCTAATACCTCGTACAATAACGCCCAAGTTATTATTATCTTTTGTAAGCATAACCTGCCCTTCTACAACAGGCGCAACCACAGTAACTTCATCTATTTTTTGAATATTAAGCGTTAGCTTATTATAACCACTAACTTTTTCTCCAGCAGAAAATATTTTTATGTGCCCATTAATACCAAGAACACGCCCTAGGAGATCTTCCCGAAAACCATTCATCACAGACATTACTATAATTAAAGTTGCAACGCCAAGTGCTATTCCGGATAGAGAAAACCAAGAAATTACGGATATAAATGCCTCCTGTTTACGCCCACGAAGGTAACGAAGCGCTATCATCCACTCAATTGTAAAATACATTTTTTTCCCTCATTTGCATCTCCAACAGCAAACTTAAAACTAAAAAAAAGATTGAAAAGCAAATAGATAGCATCAGTGAAATCCTACTAGGGTAGCTTTTACCGCTAACCTTCAAGAATTTTTTTCAAAGCTTTGTCTAAGGACATTTTCATGATTTTTCCGGTTTTTCTCTCCTTTAATTCAACTTCGTCATTCTTAGTACCCCTTGGCCCAACGATCATCTGAAGCGGTAAACCGATAAGATCCATATCAGCAAATTTTACTCCCGCCCTTTCGTCTCTATCATCGTAAAGAACCTCGACCCCGGCATTGGTCAATTTTTGATAGACTTCTCGACTCATTTGGCTAGAAGCTTGATCACCAACATTTAAGTTAATCAAGCCAACATCAAAAGGGGCCAAAGCTGGCGGCCATAAAATTCCATTATCATCATGATAAGCTTCAATTACCGCCGCTACTAATCTGGAAACACCTATCCCGTAGGAGCCCATTTCTACAGAAACCATATTACCATCTCTATCTGACACTCTAGCATTCATAGACTGAGAGTATTTCTTGCCAAAATAAAATATATGGCCAACCTCTATACCCCTTGCTGAAATCAATTTATCACCGAGAACATTTTCCTGGCTTTTGTCATGTTTTTCATCAGTGGCGGCATACAATGATGTCCATTTGTCAACTGTATGCTGCAAATCAGATTTATAGTCTATACTACTGTCTGAAACACTATAGTCTAATATGGCTCTATCACAGAAAACCTGAGATTCACCTGTGTCTGCCAAAATTAAAAATTCGTGGCTCATATCTCCACCAATTGGCCCAGACTCGGCAGTCATAGGAATAGCCTTTAACCCCATTCTATTGAATATCCTTAGATAACAAACAAACATTTTGTTATAAGTTGATCTAGCTTCCTCAAAACTCATATCAAAAGAGTAACTATCTTTCATCAGGAATTCGCGCCCTCTCATTACTCCGAACCTTGGTCTCACCTCATCTCTAAACTTCCATTGAATATGGTAGAGTATTAGAGGAAGATCTTTATAGGATCTAATAGTGTCCCTAAATATTTCTGTAATTAATTCTTCATTAGTCGGACCATACAAAAGCTCTCTTCCATGCCTATCCCCAAACCTAAGCATTTCCTTCCCATAATCAGCATATCTCCCACTTTCTTTCCATATATCGGCAGATTGTATAGTTGGCATTAATAATTCCTGGGCCCCAGCTCTATTTTGCTCATCTCTAATGATCTTTTCAATCTTACGTAACACCCTCAAACCAATAGGCAGCCAAGAATAAATTCCAGAACCAGATTGTCGGATCATTCCCGATCTTAACATATATCTATGGGAAAGAATCTTTGCCTCAGAAGGACTCTCCTTAGCAGTAGGTAAAAAATATTCGGATAAAAACATTTACTGCCTTTCTCTTAATTTTGACCGCTTAAAAAGCGTGTTTAAAACTAAAATCATCGTTAAAACATGTTATTGTGATTTACTGTTCTGTTAATTTTTAAATTCAGTATTAAGTTATGACGAGTAAAAAATTAAACTCTATTCTTAAACAAAATCACGAAATGTTATTATATCAAAAAAATCTATCAAAAAAATTAGCAACCAGATAAAGAAAGCTAAAATCGAATTTATAAACATCTTTAAAATAATGTGATGCTTTATAGGGGCTCCAGGATCGTTTCCAACCTCAATTTTCTCATCTCTTCTTACCCCAAAAGGCAACACCATAAAAAGCGTTATCCACCAGATCACAAAGTATATAGCTAGTCCACTTACAATACTCATGACAATCAACCTTTTCTTTTAACTATTTAACCTAACCACATGCACGTCTATTAATGGATTTTTCCTATGTGTGATTCGAAAACTCTTCCTAATTGTTATTCTAGCAACCTCTGCAATTTTAGAATCTACTTGTCTATTCTCTTCGCTGATTTCACGTAAATTTGATTCAACTTGTTTCATCAAATTTTCTAAAATGTAGGGTTTTTCGTCTTCGTCAAATAATGCGTGGCCCGCCAGTTGTGGCGTATCACAAATATTGCCATACTTATCAACAACTAATGTTATAGTAGCAGTTCCATTATAAATAATACGATTTCTATCCCTAACTACCTCACCCTCAATTGAATGCATCCTTCCACCTTCAATTGAGTACCTACCTACCTTTGCCTGATCAATTTTTTCCACTCCCCCTGGAGCTAACCTGATAATTGAGCCATTATTTGCAAGCATTGTTTGTGGAACCTGACACTCCTTGGCAATTTCGATATGTTTTTTTAAATGACGCTGCTCACCATGTACAGGTACAGATATTTCTGGTCTAATAAATTGATACATCTCAACAAGCTCCTCTTGAGCTGGATGACCTGACACATGCACTTCATCATTATTTGTTGATATAACCTCTATACCCCGCGTTACTAACTGATTATGTAACCTAGATATAGGAAGTTCATTACCAGGTATTATTCTTGAAGAAAAAATAACAGTATCGCCTTCGCCAAACTTTATATTTTTATGATTGCCAGCCGCTATTCTTCTCAAAGCTGCTCTTGGCTCACCTTGACTTCCAGTACAAACAAACAAAATCTCATCATCTGGCAGCCTCAGAGTTTCCTCTGCCTCCAAAAAAGAGGGTAAATCAGAGAGGTAACCAGTTTCCCTTGCAGCCGCGTTTATTCTCCACAAGGATCTACCTACCAAGCAAATAGCTCTCCCATTATCTGCAGCAGCCTCATAGATCGTCTTGAGCCTCGCTACATTAGATGCGAAGCAAGTGACTGCAACTTTTCCCTCACATTTACCAATCAACTTGGTTAGATTAACTTTTAATGAGGCTTCGGAGCCCGATTTACCCTCTACAAAGACATTTGTGGAATCCCCTATACAGGCTAACACGCCCTCATCTCCAAGCTTTGTTAATGCCTCACTATCACTTATCTCACCTATCACTGGTTCTGGATCAAATTTCCAATCACCAGTATGGAAGATAGTCCCAAATTGAGTTCTAATAGCAAGACCATTAGGCTCGGGCATCGAATGCGTTAAACTCAATAACTCAACGGAAAATGGGCCAATATCAAATTTCCCTTTTAACGGAACTTCAATAATTTCACAGTCACTTTTCCCAGTATTTTCATGAATTTTTTTTCTTAAAAGAGCCGCAGTAAATGGTGTTGCATAAACTGGACATCTCAATTGATCCCATAGATAAGGAACGGCTCCAAGATGATCTTCGTGACCATGTGTGAGTATAATTCCGTGCAGATATTCCATCTTCTCTTGCGCAAAAGAAGCATCGGGGACTACAATCTCGACACCAGGCATTGTATCATCCCCAAAAGTTATTCCTAGATCGACAATTATCCAATCTTCATGATCGGCTGAACGTAAACCATATAGATTAAAATTCATCCCAATTTCTTCCGTACCACCGAGCGGTACAAAGACTAAGTCATTGGGGAACTCTTTAGACATTAACGATCCGAATTTATATTGGAAAAAATAAGGTATAACCCAAAGATAGTAAGATTTTCATCATATCCGTCTATATTTTTACATGTTTCATAAAAAAGTTTCCCTATCCCCCCAGTTGCAATCACCTCCATCTCTTCGCCAAACTCTTCCTGAATGCGTTCTATCATACCTTCTATCATACTCACATGGCCCCAAAAAATACCCGACGCCATAGCTGAAACGGTATTTTTACCAATAATTGTCTCTGTTTTCTTTATACCTACCCTAGGCAACTGAGCAGCTCCTTTATGCAATGCATCCAATGATAAATTTATGCCAGGGAAAATAGTACCCCCGCAATAATTACCTTTGGAGTCAATTACATCAAAAGTAGTAGCAGTACCAAAATCGACTACTAATAATGGGCCACCATACTTATTATGACCTGCAACAGCATTACATATCCTATCCGCGCCAACCTCGCTTGGGTTATCGATTAAGGTACTGATCCCACTTGGTACTGAAGCGTCACCTACTACCATGGCCTTAACTCCAAAATAATCAGAACATAAATTAACTAAAGTGGATATATTATCTGGAACAACAGAGGCTATTATTGCAAATTTTATTATTGGTTCAATTTTATCCTGCAACATTATATGTTTTAACCAAATACCAAGCTCATCAGTCGTACGACCATTTCGTGTGCTTGCTCGCCATTGGCCCAATATCTCTCCTTTCTCACTAAAAACTGCAAATACAGTGTTTGTGTTTCCGCAATCAATTGTTAACAACATAAAAACATTAACCTCTGTCTATAAAAACTTCGCCAGCATTAATTTTTACCTCTCCTTTTTTCGTAACAATAAGCAACGCTCCATTATCGTCAATTCCTAAAAACTGACCACATATCTTTTTATCTGAGGTAATTTGAGTAACCAGAGGCTGCCCAACTGGGTGCGACTTATCCAACCAAGCCTTTCTGATTGATAAAAAACCATTTTTTAGCCAAATATCATACCATTTTGAAAAAAATGTATAATAGCTAATCAACACTTCCTCCAAAACAAAAGATCTGTTTGTTTCTTCAAATAACGACGTAGCTGGTGTTTCAGTATTTGGGGGAAAACTAGCAAGGTTTAACCCACAACCTAAAACAATCCATTTATCATCCGTTTTTTCCCAAGAACCAGACTGTAATAAAATTCCGCATATTTTTCTCCCCGCCACCAATACATCGTTGGGCCATTTAAACGAGTAGTCAATATTTGAGTCAATATGTTCTATTAAATCCCCAATAGCTAATGGTGCTATAAACGTTAACTGACTAATATGCTCAATAGACAGTTGAGGCCTCAGTATAATAGAAGAATATAAGTTCCCGAATTCAGAGATCCATGTTCTATTATTTCGCCCTTTACCATTTTTTTGACTTTCAGCCCAAACAACCGTGCCACTACTTGCATTAGTTCTAGCCATCTCAACAGCTGTTTTATTTGTACTATCTAAAGTCTTAAAATGAAATAATGTTAGACCCTCTGGTAGCTCTTTTGTAATGCTCATCCAGGAAACAAAGCCAAAGCCGCAACCTCTGCCAAAGAGATAATAGGGGTCGGGATAAAAATAAAAAGGACTATAAACAAACCAGAAACTAACAAGACCCCCCTTAGTTCAGGAGCTATAGGTCTATCAAATTTCTCTTCAGCATCCTCAAAATATATTATTTTGACTATCCGAAGGTAGTAAAATGCTCCAACAACGCTAGTTAAAACACCTATCACCGCCAAGCCCACCAATCCTGACTGGATAGCAGCTTGAAATATATATAACTTTCCAAAAAACCCAGCTAGAGGCGGGATCCCAGCCATAGAGAACATAAGGACGGTTAATACTCCAGCCATCACTGGATTATTTTTTGACAAGCCAGATAATCCAGATATTTCCTCTACCATTCTATCACCCCGCTTCATGCACAAAATACAGGCGAAAGTTCCTAAACTCATAAATAGATAAATGGTTATATAGACTAACATTGCCTGGATACCATCCTTAGCATAAGAAGTGATAGGTCCCGCTGCCACAGCCAAACCCATTAAGGCATAGCCAATATGACCTATTGAACTATAGGCCATTAACCTCTTTATATTTGTTTGGTTTATGGCTGCAAAAGCCCCGAGAACCATAGATGCTATTGATATAAATATTATAATCTGTTGCCACTGTTCTCCTAGATTACCAAAGGGCACTATCATCACCCTGATTATCAGTGCTATAGCTGCTATCTTGGGAGCAACAGAAAAAAATGCAGTCACTGGAGTTGGTGCACCTTGATAAACATCTGGGGCCCACATGTGAAATGGTGCTGCCGAGATCTTAAAGGCCAACGCCCCTATAATAAGAACTAGTCCTACAATTACACCGATTGGCACTGTAAATTCTGGATCGCCAAAGAATGAGTATAAAAAATTAAAGTTTATATTGCCAGTAAATCCATAAATCAAAGTAACTCCGTATAAAAACAAACCAGAAGCCAAGGCTCCAAGAATAAAATATTTTAAACCTGCCTCTGCAGATCGAGTACTCTCCCTTTGAAAACTGGCTAAAACATATAAGGACAGACTCTGCAACTCTAGCCCGAGATATAATGCGATAAAATCATTGGCAGAAATCATCATAAACATACCAAGAACCGCCAACAAAATTAGAATATAAAACTCAAACCTATCCATTTGATGCATATGAAGAAACTCTCGAGCCATCAGAATACTTGCAGCGGAACTTATCAGCACTAGGGCCTTCATATAAATACAGAATTCATTATTTATAAAAGAATTACCAAAAGTAAGCGCTTCACCCTCCGGCAAGACTATTAAAATAATAAAAGCAACGAATATAGTAATTAAACTTCCATATCTAATTAGCGGCTCTGCTAATTTTTCTCTAAGGAAAACACCTAGTATCAGCAAAAACATTGAAAAAATTGCGATCAAAATCTCTGGGATAACAGGAATAAGATCTGGAAATATAGGTGAGGACATAATATTTACCTAAAACTTTGATACACTATTCAAAATATCTCGGGCAGCTAAAGCGGAGTTATACCTATTTATTAACTGCTCAACAGAGTTGTGCATTACATCAAGAAAAATTACTGGATACACGCCCATCACTATAACAAGCAGAACTAGCGGAGCAAAAATAATCAACTCTCTTTTGTTAAGGTCTAAAATGTCTTTTAGGTTATCTTTAATTAACTCCCCAAAAATGACCCGCCGATAAAGATATAGCATGTATGCGGCACCCAATATTACTCCCGTAGCTCCCAAAAGTGCAACCCAACTATTGACCTTAAACGTACCAATAAGAACTAAAAACTCTCCGACAAAACCGCTAGTCCCCGGCATTCCTATAGACGCCATCATGAATATCATGAATACTAACGAATAAAGGGGCATTCGCTTGATCAACCCCCCATAATCATCAATTAAACGAGAGTGAATTCTATCATACACAACCCCAACAATTAAAAACAAAGCTGCTGACACCACCCCATGACTCAACATCTGAATGACAGCACCTTCAACGGCTTGCTGGTTTAGGGAAAAGCAGCCCATGGTTACAAAACCCATATGAGCCACAGAAGAGTATGCTATTAATTTTTTCATATCTTCTTGGGCAAGAGCAACCAATGAAGTATAAATGATAGCGACAACACTCAAACCAAAAACAAAAGGCACAAAGTCTGCGGTGGCTATTGGCAACATTGGAATAGAGAAACGTAAAAATCCATAGCCACCAAATTTTAATAAAACACCCGCTAAAATAACCGAACCTGCTGTCGGGGCCTCAACATGGGCATCGGGTAACCAGGTATGAACCGGCCACATCGGAACTTTTACAGCAAAGGAAGCAAAAAAAGCTAACCATAACCATGGTTGCATTGAAACGGGAAAATCATAAAGAAGTAATTTTGTTATATCTGAGGTGCCAGAGTGCATAATCATTGAAATTATGGCCAACAACATCAAAACTGAACCTGCCAAAGTATACAAGAAAAACTTATAAGATGCGTAATTTCGCCGAGGACCACCCCATATTCCTATGATCAAGAACATGGGTATCAATACACCCTCAAAGAAAACATAAAATAACACCAAATCTAATGATGAAAACATACCAACCATAAAGGTTTCCAAGACCAAAAAAGCAATCATATACTCTTTAATTCTATCCCTAATGGTAACCCAGCTGGCCAAAATACAAATAACTGTAAGGAAGGTAGATAAAATCACAAAAAATACTGAAATTCCATCAACCCCCAAATGATAAGCAAGTCCAAGATTTTCTATCCAATATTTTTTTTCTTCGAATTGAAAACCTATTTTATTAACATCAAAATTTATCCAAATTCCCAGTGAGATAAGAAAGGTAATTATGGAAGTCCAGAGAGCTACTCCGCGCGTATTTCGCGCTATCACCGCCTCGTCGCCGCGAATAAAGGTTATAAACAGAGCCCCAATAAGGGGCGCAAAAATCACTACCGAAAGCCAAGGGAAATCAGACATTTTCTAATTACCTATTATTAAGACCCAAGAAAGCAAAGCTGTCACTCCAAGAAGAATTGCAAAAGCATAATGGTAAACAAATCCCGTTTGAAGAGCCGCGGCGCGCTTTGCCAGATTTCTTACTGAAAGTGCAATACCATCGGGACCTACACCGTCAATTAAGGCCCCATCACCGGACTTCCAGAACCCGTGCCCCAACATAAAAGATGGCTTTACAAAAATACGGTCATAAATTTCATCAAAATACCACTTGTTCAGCAAAAATTTGTAAATTGAAGAAAATTGCATAGACAATTTAACTGGAAGGTTAGGAACAAACATATAAAACAGATATGCCAATAGAATGCCCCCCACACCTACGAATAAAGGCATATATTTTATAAATGGCGGAACGTGATGAGCATTTTCAAGAGCGGTATGGGAAGGCAAAATAAAAATGGAATGCCCCCAGAATGCAGCCGCCTCAGAACCAATAAAATACGGAAAACAAGTAAAACCTACGAATATTGCCCCAATAGCTAAAAAGACTAGGGGCAATATCATCACTGGCGGTGACTCATGAACATGAGCTAACGTGACTTCATCTGCCCTACTGTTACCGTGAAAGGTCATAATAATTAGACGCCACGAGTAGAATGCAGTTAAGAATGCCGCAACAATACCCATCCAAAAAGCATACTTTCCAAACCATATTTCAGATGCCCAAGCTGCCTCAAGAATAATATCCTTTGAATAATAACCTGAAAAAGGCCAAATACCAGCTAACGCCAAGCTACCTATCCACATTAGAATATAGGTTACTGGGATCAACTTGTACAACCCGCCCATATTACGCATATCCTGCTCATCAGACATTGAATGTATTACCGAACCTGCTCCTAAAAATAGGAGAGCCTTAAAAAAAGCATGAGTGATCAAGTGGAACACACCAGCGGTATATGCGGATACTCCAAGCGCAAAGAACATGTATCCTAGTTGGCTACAAGTAGAATAAGCTATAACCCTTTTGATATCATTTTGTACGCAACCCACCGTCGCCGCAAAGATCGCCGTTGTGCCTCCAACTATAGTAACAACTGCAAGCGCTATATCGGAATATTCAAAAAGGGGTGAGAGGCGCGCTACCATAAAAACACCTGCAGTGACCATAGTTGCAGCATGTATCAAGGCTGATACAGGAGTAGGACCCTCCATCGCATCTGGCAACCAAGTATGCAATCCCAACTGAGCTGATTTACCCATTGCTCCAATAAACAATAACAAACAAATTACAG
>PTLG01000079.1 GCA_002937995.1 Alphaproteobacteria bacterium MarineAlpha3_Bin7
TATTCCAGTCTTTAGTTAGACAAAATATAACCTCTAGGCGACTTTTGGTTATAACACCTAATTTATTAAGATTTTCCAAAAATTATTTATATTTTATCGTAAGTTAGAGATTTTCTATAGGCCTAGTTTAATATCTTAAAATGCCAGTCTATATAAAACCTGAAACTTATTACTTTTAATAAAACCACCCAATAAATAGAAGAACTATGTCAAAAACAGACTTACTTGTGTATTCGAGCGGATTTTTGCGAATCGATTCTAGCCGCAACTTTGATGGTAGATAAAATTTTATTTAGTCACAAATATGCCTAGTAAGCTGACCAGTTTGGCTATAAATATAGATTAACCGAAAACATCTTATCTAACTAAGTGGCCTTTTGAACGATGGAAAGTTTAATTAACATAGCAATAACTATTTTGCTTTTTGTCATAATTATTATATTGCTAACAGGTTTAGTAACAATGGCTCTAGGTGGTCGCTTTTCTCCGCATTTTAGAAATAAGTTAATGCGACTTAGGGTATACGCACAGGGAATACTTATTTTATTAATAGGTATTGCACTAATTTTAACGTGGTTATAAATGTTGTCCCATGGTTAGACTAGATAAAATCTACACACGATCTGGAGATGAAGGAATTACATCCCTCGCCAATGGTGAGCGTGTTACTAAACATAGTTTGCGCGTAGAATGCTACGGATCTGTGGACGAGTCTAATTCATATATTGGATTAGCTAGAGTAAATATTAAGAAAGGTCATATTTTTCAGGATTTGGGTATTGTGCAGAATGATTTATTTGATTTAGGAGCTGATTTAGCTAGCCCTTTTAGGAAAGATAAGAAAAAATCATTGAGGATTACTCAAAAGCAAGTTGATAGACTTGAAAATACTATAGACAAGTACAATCAGAGTCTAAGACCCTTAACCTCTTTTGTGCTACCTGGAGGACGGATCTCTGCAGCAAATCTCCACGTTGCTAGAACTATTGTAAGAAGGGCCGAACGCTCAACTGTTTTACTTTCTAAAGAAGAAAAAATTAACCCACTAGTGATAAAATACTTAAATCGGCTCTCAGATCTTCTATTTGTATGTGCGAGATACCAAAATGACAAAGGGAAACTAGACCTACTTTGGGATCCAGGTATTGGTATAAATAAATAATTGAAATATATTTTTAAATTGGCAACTCAGTAGCTAATACTTTACAATTTTGAGCCCTTGTTTAATGATTACTTTGACAGTCGCGTTCAAAATTTTTAGAGTGCGCCAATTGAACTACGAGGCTAAATTCTCTCTGTTTATTTGTGTTTAATATTTGCTGATGCGGGGTCATATGAAGGTACTAATAGCAATAAAAAGAGTCATTGATTATAATGTAAAAATTAGGGTTAAATCTGATCATACTGGGGTTGAAACAAATAATGTCAAAATGTCAATGAATCCCTTTGATGAAATAGCCGTGGAAGAGGGAATTCAGATGCTAGAGTCAGGGGCAGCGAGTGAGGTCGTAGCTGTTTCAATGGGACCAGATCAATGTCAGGAAACAATTAGAACTGCACTGGCAATGGGATGCGATAGAGGCATTCACGTAAGTACAGACATCAACCTAGAGCCATTAGCTGTAGCAAAACTCCTGGCGTCTATTGTTGCCAAAGAAAACCCAAAGTTAGTTATCCTAGGCAAACAGGCTATAGACGACGACAGCAACCAAACTGGGCAAATGCTCTCCGCCATTTTAGGCTGGAGCCAAGGTACCTTTGCTTCAAATATTTCAATTGAAAAGGATAACGCGAAAGTCACAAGAGAAATAGATGGGGGGCTTGAAACCTTGAATATAAAATTACCATCGGTAATTACTACTGATCTCCGGTTGAACACACCAAGATATGCCTCCCTGCCAAATATAATGAAGGCAAAAAAGAAGCCGATCGATACTTTGACACCAGAAGAATTAAAAATTGATGTGACCAATCGCCTTAGTACAATAAAAGTTGTTGACCCACCAACAAGGGAGGCTGGTGTAAAGGTTGAAACAGTCCAAGAGCTTGTAGACAAGTTAAAGAATGAGGTGAAAATAATTTAATGCCAGTATTAGTATATATTGATCACGACAACCAAAACCTAAATGTTGCTAACCTGAGTACGATTACAGCTGCCTCTATGATCGGGGAAGTTCACGCTGTAGTAGTAGGTTATGATTGCTCAGATGTAGCAAAAAATTTGGCAGAAACCCAAAATATAGAAAAAGTGCTAATAGTAGACTCAGAAGCATATACTAATCCAATAGCAGAAAATATTTCAGCTGTTCTTGTTTCAATCTCAGAGGGGTATAGCCACATTCTTGCACCCGCAACAACGGTAGGGAAAAATATAATGCCCAGATTATCTGCTTTGCTTGATGTTCAACAAATTTCTGAAATTGTTGACGTCATTGACTCAGATACTTTTGATAGACCGATTTATGCTGGAAATGCAATTGCTACAGTTAAATCAAATGATTCCATTAAGGTTATTACAGTAAGAACTACCGCTTTTGAGCCAGCATGTAAGGGAAGCTCCTCTGTGGATATAATTGAAATTGAACCCCCAGACATTTCAAACCACCTTTCGGAATTTGTAGGCTCTGAACTAACGAAGCTTGATAGACCTGAATTGACTTCTGCTAGAGTTATTATTTCTGGAGGTCGCGGAATGCAGAATGGTGAAAACTTTAAATTATTGGAACAAGTAGCAGAATTATTGGGGGCTGCTGTTGGTGCATCAAGGGCTGCTGTAGACTCTGGGTTTGTTTCCAATGACTATCAAGTTGGACAAACTGGGAAGATTGTTGCGCCCGAGCTTTATATAGCCGTTGGGATTTCTGGTGCAATTCAGCATTTAGCTGGCATGAAGGACAGTAAGGTTATTGTTGCTATCAATAAAGATGAGGACGCGCCAATATTTCAAGTTGCAGACTATGGGCTTGTGGCAGATTTATTTGAAGCTATCCCCGAACTAGAGAATGAGTTAAGAACCTAGGTAGTAAAGTGTTACCTTAAAAGAAGCGAACAAATGAATACTAAAATTAACAAAGTTGGAGTTATTGGTGCTGGTCAAATGGGTATCGGCATTTCCCAGGTCTGTGCTACATCTGGCTTTGACGTCAATTTGGTGGATATAAATGACGAAATAGTTGATCACGCAAAGAATAAAATTGAAGAAAGTCTCCAAAAATTAACTAAGAGAGGTAAAATTACTGAAGATGAGAAAACATTTGCGTTAGGTAAAATCAAGTTTGGTACTGATCTCAGTGTTTTTAAAAGTTGTCAATTAGTTATAGAGGCGGTTACTGAGAACGAAGATGTAAAAAATAACATTTACGAAAAAATATGCCCCTTTTTGAATGATTCAGCAATTCTAGCTACAAATTCATCTTCGATATCAATAACCCGTCTTGCTGCACAAACTGATAGGCCAGAAAGATTCATTGGTGTACATTTTATGAATCCTGCGCCTCTTATGGAATTGATAGAACTTATCAATGGCATAGCTACAGATGAAGAAGTCTATAAAACTATATTTGACTTTGTAACCTCTCTGGGTAAAACCCCTGTGTCTTCAGAAGATTACCCCGCATTCATTGTCAACAGAATTCTATTACCGATGATTAATGAAGCCGTATACACCCTTTATGAGGGTGTGGGCTCGGTGGCAGCAATTGATATATCAATGAAACTAGGCGCTCACCATCCCATGGGACCCCTTGAGTTGGCCGATTTTATTGGACTGGATACCTGCTTGTCAATCATGCAAGTTCTACATGATGGTCTGGCTGATACAAAATATCGCCCTTGCCCTCTGCTTGTAAAATATGTAGAAGCCGGATGGTTAGGCAAGAAAACTGGAAGGGGTTTCTACGACTATTCTGGTGAAAAACCTAAACCTACTCGTTAGCTCTACTTCAAATCAATGAAGTTCTGCTCTCAATTTTTGCCGCAACATGTCTATCGGCATCAATTTTCCTTCCACATCTAAATGCCAAAATTGCCAACCGTTACAAGTAGGCGCAGATTGCACGGAGGCTCCCACTTGATGGATTGAGCCTTTAAAGCTTGAACTAATTATAGAACCATCTGCTCTAACCTTAGCAGAATGGCGTCGTCTTTGATCAACCAAAATTGTACCGGGCTCTAGAAATCCGCGCTCAACTAGCCAACCAAATGGTATTCGAGGCTCGGCTTTTTTGGATGGTGTATCTAGTAAACTTATATCTCCAGTATCTGGCACTTCCCTGATTCTCTTATCTGCAATCTCAACATAATTTTTTTCTCTCTCTATTCCTATATATTTTCGTGCTAGCTTCTTGGCTACAACTCCTGTGGTACCACTGCCAAAAAAGGGATCCAAAATGACGTCCCCAACTCTACTCGAGGATAATATTGCCCTATGCAAAAGGGCTTCTGGTTTCTGAGTAGGATGGGCTTTTTTTCCATCTTTTTTTACACGCTCAGCACCATTACATACAGGGATCAGCCAGTCGGAACGCATTTGCAACCCTTCATTTAGAGATTTCATAGCCTCATAATTAAAAGTATATTTTGAATTTTTATGTTTTGAACACCAAATTAAAGTCTCATGGGCATTTGTATACCGTCTACCCCTGAAATTCGGCATGGGATTGTTTTTTCTCCAGACAACGTCATTTAAAATCCAAAACCCTAGTTCTTGCAAAATTGCACCTATTCTAAAAATGTTATGATAGGAACCGATTACCCACAAACAGCCGTCATCCTTGAGAATATTACGCACACTTGAAAGCCAGGATTTGGTAAATTTATCATAAGACGAAAAACTATCAAATTGATCCCAACTTTCAGAAACCCCCTCTACTCTGGAATTATTTGGTCTAAACAACTCTTTTTCTAGTTGAAGATTGTAGGGAGGATCAGCAAATACCATATCAATAGAATTGTTTGGTAATGAGTCCATTATTTCTATACACTCACCCAAAATAATTTTATTAGTCCAACAATCAATTTCTTCTGACATAACCCCATCCTGATTCCACGGAAGGGGAAAATCAAGAACTATTTAGAATCAAGGGGTTATAGGATTCCTGGTCCCTACATATTGATTATATTTGCTCTATTTAGTCAACATATTGCGAATAGGTGAAAAGCTTTTACGATGGTGTTTTGTAACACCATGTATTAGTAGGGCCTCTTGATGGGTTTTTGTTCCGTATCCCGCATTAGTCTCCCAACCGTAGCCTGGGTATTCTAAGCTAAGTTCAGACATCAACTTATCTCTCTTCACTTTTGCAATTACAGATGCAGCAGCTATCGAGTATGATATACTGTCTCCACGTACGACACACTTCTCCTCAAAATTAGTCTTAGGAAGATGGTTACCATCGACCAACAAGTAATCTGGTGTTTCTGGCAAATTATCTATTGCTCTACCCATCGCAACTAGTGTTGCTTTAAGAATATTAAGTGCATCAATCTCTTTAACACTAGCATATCCAATACCTATTTTAGCAAATGAGGGTAATTGCTGGGCGAGCTTTTCCCTTTTTGTTTTACTTAGTTTTTTTGAGTCATCTAGTTCAGAAAAGAGCGGATGTTGATCGTCACTATTATTAAAGATTAAAGCACAGGCCAGAACCGGGCCAGCCCACGGACCACGGCCTACTTCGTCTACACCCGCTACACTCGAAAAGCCACCTTTCCATGCGAGTTTTTCTAAGTCAAAACTAGGCATCCAGATATTAGTAACCGCTAAATAAATAATTATAGTTTTAAGTTATCAAAAATATGCTTTCCCTTTGAATTTACATCAATATTCTGCACCTCAACCACAGCCTCCAATGGTAAAGAGGAATAAAGATGTGGAAAAATCTTTCCTCCTCTCGAGCTCTCCCACCTTAGTGCAGATCCGAGTAATTCTGTTCTAACTGTAAGTAATATTAAGTCGCCGCAACCAGAAAAGTGCTTTTCCACGCTTTCTAAAACTTCCTTAGAATCTGAAAAGTGAATAAAATTATCGTTATTACCCTCAGCAGGCCCCGAATAGGAACCAGCTAGTTGTGCAACTTCCCAATCTTTTTTTTTACAAACATGGAAAATAACTGTTTCCAATAGAACCTACTTCCTCTAACTCGTAAGTCGCTTATAGAAAGACCTCAAATAATGGAGATCCATAGATTCGAAAATACCGTCTTCATCTTCTATTTCTATTTTATAGTCTTCCATATCCTTAATTGTTTCATCGGAAACATTCAATTCAGATATTTTTTTTATTAACAACAAAGCCTCTTGTCTCTCCTCTTCTGAGAGTTCCTTACTGTCTGAGTCGCTCTCTGTTGGCAAACCAGTTTGCTCTTCCTCCGCTTCATTAGTGGCATCAGATTTTTTTTCCTCAGTATCGGGAACCAAAAGATCCTCCCAACTAATGCCAGCTACAACCACCTGCGCATGCAGGTCCTGAGCGGCGGCTAATACTTTTTCTTTATCGTCATCCCCCAAATTGTTCAAAAGCTCTAAAAACTTTTTACGATCAAGATTGGCTAACATAAAACTAATCTCCTAAATTGCTTAAAACTTAAATTAACCTTCCGTTACATATGAAAGTAGATTCTCTGCAGCAGATATAGCATCCTCTTCATGCCTTAATAACTTAGAAACCTCGCAATTGCCTGTATTACCATATGGATCAATAATGTTAGTATCAATTCCAGATAATTCTTCAAAAACTGCGAGAGCGTGAAATGGCACAGAGTGGGGTGAGTATCCACCCTCGTGCGTCATAACCAATCTTCCCTCACACAACTCTTCTGCAATTTCCTTAATCATCTTAGTGAGTTTTCTGAAGCTTTCACTTCTCAACATCATCCTGCCCAAAGGGTCGTGAAATCCTGCATCAAATCCACAGGGTACGAATATGAAATCTGGTTTAAATTTTCTTAATGCTGGTAATATAACTCTTTCAAATGCAGTTAAATAAACACTCTCATTAGATCCTGGTGGAAGGGGTATATTTAAGCAACTTCCCAGAGCTTTTTTTCCACCAACTTCAGAAAGTGAACCACTATCGGGCGGAAAACAATTATCTTGATGTATAGAAATTGTAAGCACTCTATCGTCATTCCAAAAGATTGATTGGGTACCATTACCATGATGAACGTCCCAATCCACAAAAGCAACTCTCTCTAATTCATGATCCTTGAGAGCAAAAGAGGCCGCTATCGCGGCATTATTGAAAACACAAAAACCCATTGACTGTTCGGCGTCGGCATGGTGTCCAGGTGGGCGAATTAAAGCGTATGCATTGTTTACAGCTCCGCTCATAACAGCTTTAACACACGATATTGCAGCTCCCGCAGCCAAGGCAGCAATTTCAAAACCATTCTCGCCCACCCGCGTTGTTCCAAACTGTTTAGCAACGTTACCACCGCCACTTGAGCTCGTATCCTTTATGTATTGCAAATGATTTTTAGAATGTACAGCTAGAAGGTCTGTGTCAGAAGCTGGCTCCACTTTTAATGATATGAGTTGCTCTGTTAGACCAGCAGCATCCAAAAGATTTTTAATTCGTCTTTTACAATCAACATTCTCTGGACTAACGATTGGCTCTATCCAATAGCTAACGTCCTTGGGCCCAAAATACAATCCAGTATCGTGCCACATAGTTTTTTCTTCCCAAGCTAGACCAGTTGGCAAGATCTCCTCCATCGGTTCCCCAAAGGAAGCCAACTATATACTAAATTGTGAGGTAATACAGTCCCAAATATTCAATGATTAAAGCTAGGTCTTTTGCATGCTATGGCTTAGGAACCATCCTGTTCTTTTGAAGCATGACTGAATACACTACCAGTGAAAAACACGCCTACCAATACAGCTGTATGACCTAATATTGTTGGCCATAAAGCGAAATAGGATCCTATTGAAATAGTGAAAACAATAGACCACATGTATGCAAGTATTGTCATCAGTTGAAAGGACACTATTCTTGGCAAAGTTTTAAGTGGGTTATATCGACTGTCCATGATTAATTTATATGTTGTATTCATGTTTCATCCCTCCTTCATTTCAAATTTCTTACGTTTCTATAATCCAGGCAGATCACTTTTTACGTATAAATTCGGAAATAATTGAAGGGATAGTTGGAAAATGAATAGCGCCGTTAGTGAGAGGACTGTTATTCCAATTTTATGGGACCATCTGAGCCACAATACCCCAAGCCTATTACACGCATCAAAATCAAAAGATATTATACTGATGGTAGAACCAAAAAAGAATAGTGAAAAAGTAAACCATCATAAAAAGAAGTTAATTTTTCTGATATCCTCGATGAGACATTTTGCTAAGGAACTTCAGGAAAATGGTTGGACAGTCAAATATATTAAGATGCGTTCTCCTGAAAATTCAGGGTCTTTGAGGTCGGAGATTTTACAGGCTTGTAAATCTAATAATATCAGTAATATTTTACTAACAGAACCAGGTAACTGGCAATTAAGGGAAACTCTTAAAAGTCTGCAGAAAGGTTATGATTACAATGTAAAATTACTTGAGAATAACAATTTTTTTTCGACCCATTCTACTTTCTCAGAGTGGACGAGCAACCGAAAGGAATTAAGACTCGAGTATTTTTATAGAATGATGAGAGTGAAGACCGGTATTCTGATAAAAAAAAATAAGCCGACTGGAGGTCGGTGGAATTATGACAAGGAAAATCGTGGAACATTATCTGGATCCGAAAAATTTAAGCCACCACTTCAATTCAAACCAGATGATATTACTCAAGAAGTAATAGATGACGTAAATATAGAATTTGCAGGAAATTTTGGCAGTGACCGCAACTTCTGGTTTGGTGTAACTCGATCAGAAGCAGAAGTAGCCTTTGATTACTTCCTAAAACATAATCTAGCTACATTTGGAAAATTTCAAGATGCCATGGACTGTGACTCTTCTTTTCTATCACATGCTGTCATCTCAATGTATCTAAACGCGGGATTACTGAACCCGATAACAGTGTGTAAAAAGGTTGAGGCATTATATATTAGTGGAGAAGTTCCACTAAATTCTGCTGAAGGGTTTATCCGTCAAATTCTAGGCTGGAGGGAATTCATAAGAGGTATTTATTGGATGTCTATGCCTGGTTATGAAAATCAAAACTTTTTCAATTTTTCGCGCTCACTCCCTAAATTTTTTTGGACGGGCGACACAGAATTACAATGCTTAAAATCAACTATTCAACAAACCAATGAAGAAGCCTACGCACACCACATCCAAAGGCTAATGATCACTGGCAATTTTAGTCTTCTAGCAGGAATTACGCCGGAAGAAGTTCATCAATGGTACCTCGCCGTATACGCAGATGCCCATGAATGGGTCGAACTTCCAAATACCATTGGAATGAGCCAATATGCTGATGGTGGAAAGTTGGCCTCAAAACCATACATCTCAGGAGGTGCATATATCAATAAGATGTCTAATTACTGCGGAAATTGTAGATTTAATGTAAAAAAACGCAATGGGCCCGATGCATGTCCCTTTAATTACTTATACTGGAATTTTTTAGATAAACACCAAACCCGACTGAATTCAAATCCCAGATTGCGCCTACCCTACAGCTCTCTATCAAAGTTTGATAAAGAGGACCTGAGTAAGGTGCGCTCCGACAGTAAGAAGTTTTTAGAGGGCTTGGTTTAGTAGATACTGTAACTAATTAAATTCTTATAAAGGGCTGCAATATTCTAGGCAGAATACCCTTAAACTTTACTGGAGTGTCTGTTACAATTAAGCAGATACAATCCTCTCCCTCGTCAGCGATAGGCTGGTGGCCAAGCCCATCGTCTATGTCGGCCATATCGCCCCTAGAATAACTACCACTATCATCACTGTAGCCCCCAGAGATCACCAAAGTAAGCTCTCTACCAGAATGCTCATGTTCTGGAAGTGCTGTTCCAGGAGGTATCCTTAAGAGCCTCGCCTGACCAGAATCGGATGTCTCGATTAAATGCTGAGTTATCCCATTTCCTACCTTGGACCAATCCAAATCCTCTAAGCTATCACCTATGTAATCACAAAGTGGACTAGGAATAAGAGCATCCTGCTGTGGCTCTACGGCCCCTCCTATATGCTCCTGATCACCAAGCCTATCTAATACTATGTCCAGACTTTTTTCGAGGGGTATGGGGGCTATATCACCAAGCAGACTACCACCAATCTTCTCTCCTAACGCAACGTCATCTCTAGCTTCCTTGCTCATCTGTACATGACTTCCCACCGCAAGCGACCAACTTTCGCCGAGAGCACCGGCACTGTAACTCAATAGTAAATCATCTTTTGGGCAATGTGTTATCATAATAATTCCTTTAACATGGGTCTTAATTTCTCAAAAGAAAGCCTGAGCCTAGATTTCACCGTCCCTAAGGGAATCCCCAATCTATCAGCAATCTCTTGATGGGTCATACCTTCCATGAATGCAAGCCCTACAACCTCTTGTTGATCTTCAGGTAACTTACTAATGCAGCTCCTAACTTTTATACTCTCCTCTCCCCGAAATACGGTTTCCTCTGCGGAAGGCTCTGCAGATGGTAACAGCATTGGTTCGTTTGGATCAAGATTATCTTTTTTCTTAGCCCTGAATCTATCTATTCTCAAATTACGAGCTATTGTAAAGAGCCACGTCGACAATGAGGCCTTATTTGGATCA
>PTLG01000008.1 GCA_002937995.1 Alphaproteobacteria bacterium MarineAlpha3_Bin7
TGGCCAATGTCGGATGGTTGTAGCAGAACCAGCTAGCTTGGCAAAAGAAGATAACCCAAAATTACTAAGTCATATTAGAGTGGCTACGAAATACCCAGAAATTACCCGTCGGCACTTTGCCGCACAGGGAATACATGCGGAATGTATAAAACTAAACGGTGCAATAGAGGTTGCGCCATCTCTCGGGCTATGTCGCAGAATAGTTGATTTGGTGTCAACAGGCTCGACCCTAAAGGCGAACGGCTTGGTTGAGGTGGAAAAAATCATGGATGTAAGTTCAAAGCTAGCAATCAACCGCTCAGCTATGAAAACAAGACCTCAAGAGCTATCAGATTGGATTAATAATTTTAGAGAAGTAGTAAAAAGTGCTTAAATTACGAACTAAAGATGCAGATTTTGAAGCGCAATTTTCTAGTTTCATCAAAATAAAAAGAGAAAAATCAGAGGATGTGTATGCGTCTGTGTCAAAAATACTCGAGGCGGTTAGGTCTAGAGGTGACGAAGCCTTGGTTGAATTTACGAAAGCTTACGATGATTTCGATATTACCCCAGCGAAGATGAGGATCGCTGAAGATGATATAGATATAGAAGTAAAATCATGCTCAGCCTCTGAGATAGAAGCACTAAATTTAGCAGCTGATAGAATAAAGGATTATCACAAAAAGCAAATGCCAGAGGATTTGCAATATATCGATGCTATGGGTGTCACGTTAGGTTATAGATGGAGCCCTGTTAATTCTGTCGGTATTTATGTTCCTGGTGGAATGGGTGCATATCCCTCTTCTGTATTAATGAATGCTATACCAGCAAAAATAGCTGGTGTTAAAAGATTAGTAATGGCGGTTCCCACCCCAAAAGGTAATATCAATTCATTAGTGCTCGCAGCCGCAAAAATAGCGGGTGTCGATGATATATTTAGGATAGGTGGCGCTCAAGCTGTAGCGGCTCTCGCATATGGTACCGATAGCGTACCAGCGGTGGACAAAATTGTCGGGCCTGGGAATGTGTATGTGGCCACTGCAAAGAAACAAGTCTTTGGGGTAGTAGGGATTGATATGTTTGCTGGACCCTCCGAAGTGTTGGTTGTAGCAGATGCTGAAAATGATCCAAATTGGATTGCCTCTGATTTGTTAGCACAAGCCGAACACGACGCAAGTGCTCAAGCTATATTGATCACTGATGATGAGGGGTTTGCAAATTCCGTTGATATTAGATTACAAGAAATAGCAAAGAATTTGTCACGGTCTGATACTGCTTTATCAAGTTGGAAAAATTTTGGGGCTATAATAATAGTGGATGACGTAAATCAATCTGTAGCGCTAATTGATAGAATTTCGCCTGAACATTTGCAGTTAGCCCTGAAAAACCCAGAGTCCATATCAAAAGAGGTTTCTAACGCTGGGGCGATTTTTTTAGGACGTTTTACACCGGAGGCGATGGGTGATTATTTGGCGGGTCCTAGTCACGTTTTGCCGACAGATGGTACGGCAAGGTTTTCTTCTGGTTTAGGCGTGGCTGATTTTATGAAGAGGAGTTCTATAATAGGCTGCGATAGAGATTCATTGTCTAAACTGGGGCCTCACGCTGCCATCTTAGCCGAGGCAGAAGGTCTTCAAGCTCACGCCCTCTCTATTACAAGCAGACTGGATAAGAAAAAATAGTGATTTGGTTGCTAGAAAAGCAATTAACTATGAATTTAAGTCTTATTCACCATTGATATTGCTGGTAACATAGTTTTTGGGCTTGATTTACTGAACTAATTTGACCAGTTTGGTTGTTATATTAACAGAAAATGAGTGATTAATGGCGAAAGAAGAATTATTAGAGTTTGAAGGTACTGTCCTCGAGTTACTGCCTAATGCTATGTTTAAGGTTAAATTGGATAATGATCACGAAATACTTGCACATACGGCAGGTAGAATGCGAAAGCACCGCATCCGTGTTTTAGCTGGTGATAGGGTAAATGTTGAAATGACCCCCTATGATCTAACAAAGGGACGAATTACTTTCAGGTTCAAATAGTTCTTTGGGGACGGATTTGATATGGTTGGGCCTAGCCCAAAGTTAGTTTTATCTTCTGCGTCAAAACGGCGCCTGGAACTCTTATCTCAAGTACAAATATTTCCCGATGAGGTTTTTGCCCCTAAAATCGATGAAACTCCTCAAGCTAATGAAACTGCGAGACAGTTAGTTACAAGGTTATCGGTCTTAAAGGCTGGTCAGGGAGTAAAAAAGTTTCCGGGGTCGTTTGTCATAGGGGCAGATACCGTAATTGCTGTGGGTGGACGTGTGCTGGGTAAGGCCAAGAATAAGGAAGAGGAGAGAGAATACTTGGCTAAATTATCGGGTCGCCGTCATAGGGCAATATCCGGCATTGCTATTTTCAACCCAGAAGGTGAATCCAGGACTAAAGTAGTCGAGACAAAAGTTACTTTTAAAAGGCTAAATAAACTTGAGATTGAGTCCTATGTAGAAATGGATGAGTGGAGAGATGCCGCCGGCGGCTATGCGATCCAGGGATATGCAGCCTGTTTTGTAAGACAAATTAACGGAACCTATCATAATGTTGTGGGTTTACCGCTTTTGGAAGTAGTAAATTTATTACAAGGGATGGGATATAGAAAAATGGATGCCAAAACTTAAATGGTTTCGCAGATATTTATTCGTGTTGGTCCAGGTGAACGCAGGCTGTCTCTCCTAGAAAATGGAAAATTGGTCCGAGCGGTTGTTGATAGGGAAACCACTCACAATGTGATTGACGGAATCTATTTGGGGCGTGTTTGCAAAGTAAATAAAATGCTCGATGCCGCCTTTGTCGATATCGGTAATGGTATTCAGGGCTTTTTATCAGCCACTCAAGCCCAGATTTTTGATCCAGCAAAAGATAAGCCTAAGCCCATTTCCAAAATTGTCTTTGAGGGAAAATCAATACTTGTTAGGGCGCTGTCTAACCCCTTTGGAGGGAAAGGCCCAAAACTCACCGCAAATATTGATAAGTCCTTTAGTCCAAACTTAGGTCGTAAAATTAAAATTGATAAAAAAGCATTGGACGAAATAACCCCTCCGGCTGAAATAGTTTGTCCACCTGACACCCTGGAATTATTTTTATTGGAACATCTAGACCAAGACATTCAGAGGATATGTGTAAACGAAAGGTCAGAAGTTCAGAAAGTTCAAAAAGTCATAAAGGGTTTAGAGTTGGACAATCTACCGCAAATTGAATTTGTTCAAGCTGGGGATGAATCTTTTGACCAAGAGGATTTGGAGGGACAATGGGATGATATCTTTTACCCAACAATAAACCTTGTTTCGGGTGGTAATATTATAATTGAAGAACTCTCTACAGTGACTTTTATTGATGTAAATAGCGGAGACAGATTAGCTCAGGTATCCAAGGAGGAGTTTAATCTTCAGATCAACATTGAGGCATTAGAAACTGTGTCGGCTCAGTTGAGGCTTAGAAATATAAGTGGCCAAATTTTTATAGACCTGTTGCCGATCAAGCGAAAAAAAAGTAGAGAAATGCTGCAAGAGGCTATCTTAAGAATTCCAGGTTTTAATAATGAAGACGTAAAAGTTTTTGGGTTTTCCAGGCTCGGTTTGCTTGAAATTACACGAAGACGGGGGGATAGGCCTCTATCCGAATTACTATTTAAATCCTACCAGAGACAAAAAACACTCAGCACTATATGTTACGAGATATTATATAATTTAAAAAAGGAAATGCTTTCAAACCAAGGCAAGCCCTATTCAGTTTCTGTATCTCCTGGGATATTTTCAGAATTAAAAAAGGATATTCTTCAAGGTGCTCTTGAGCAGCTACAAAAAGAGACATTCATTGAGATAAAAGTTACAGAGGACCCTAAATTGGAGACAGAAGAATACAAAATCGATTTAAAAAATTAGAGGTTTTTTAGAGTACGGGAGGAGAGAGTTCCTTAATATCCGATTCTATTAGGGGAGCTCCGGTTTTATTCTGTAATTCCATGAAGCTAATCTCATTTATTTTTTCTCTTACCTTTAACCCCTCAGACGTAATATCTATAACGGCTAAATCGGTAAAAATTGTATTTACAACTCCTTGGCCCGTGAGCGGATAGCTACATTCCTCCATAATCTTGGGGGTCCCATCTTTAGTGCAATGTTCTGTCATTACAAAAATGCTTTTGGCCCCTACGGCGAGATCCATCGCACCTCCCACACCTGGCGGTTTGGAATTATCTAAAGTTGCCCAGTTGGCTAAATCCCCGTTTTTAGAAATTTGAAAAGCCCCGAGCACGCACAGGTCTATATGACCACCCCGAACCATAGCGAACGAATCTGTATGATTGAAATAACTACCTCCAGTCAATAGTGTGACTGGTTTTTTCCCAGCGTTAATTAAGTCGCCGTCCTCTTCGCTTTTTTCAGGCTGGGGCCCCATGCCAAGAATACCATTCTCACTATGGAAAATTATTTCCCTGTTTTCTGGAATATAGTTGGCTACTAATTCTGGCATGCCAATTCCTAAATTTACATAGTTACCATCTTCAATTTCTTGTGCTATGCGCCAGGCAATTTGGTTGCGGTTTAAAGGCATTTAGTTCTCCAGTTTTACTTCAAGGACTCGGTTAACAAATATACCAGGTGTCACAACATGCTCTGGGTCTATTTCTCCTAGATTTGTTATCTCTTGGACCTGGGCAATTGTTAAGTCTGCGGCCATCGCCATGGCAGGACCAAAGTTTCTCGCAGATTTATTATAAGTTAGGTTTCCCCACCTATCGGCAGTGTGTGCCTTAATAAGAGCTACGTCGGCTTTTAAGGGTTTTTCAAATACATAGTCTTTGCCGTCAATTTGCCTGACTTCCTTATCCTGGGAAAGAAGTGTACCTGCAGAGGTGGGAGTAAAAAAACCACCTATACCTGCACCGGCTGCCCGCATACGTTCGCTTAGTGTTCCTTGAGGAACTATTTCCAGCTCAATTTTACCGCTCTCATATAACTCCTCGAAGATAAACGAGCCTGAGCTTCTAGGATAAGAGCATATAACCTTTCTTATGCGTCCTGCCTTCATTAGGGCAGCAAGACCAAATTCTCCCTCACCTGCGTTATTGGATACAACGGTTAAGTTGGTTGCTCCCTGATCTATCAAAGCTTCAATCAGTTCAACTGGAGAGCCCGCTTGTCCAAAACCACCTAGAAGTACGGTAGACGAGTCAGCTATACCCTGTAGCGCTTCTTCAAAATTATTTACTCGTTTGTCTATCATCTTAATTTCTAAAACCTGAACAACTTTATCGCGCAATATTCACTATTTTTAAAGCCATGGACAATTAAAAAAGTTATCATCTTAAAAAAATATACTGAAAAATCTTCCCAGTCCATTAAAGTAGAAGGTTCTACAATTTCTTAAAATTGGAGTTAAATGTATGATTAATGCTGGCATAGTGGGATTAGGTTGGTGGGGATCCCATATTTTATCTACTGTACAGGGTAAAAGTGATAAGTTGAAGTTTGTATCTGCCGTCGAGCCGCAATTTGATGAAACTTCAGAAATCATCATTAAAAATGATTTAGAACTCCAACCTGATCTCGATACCTTGCTCCAGGACGCCAATATTGACGCAGTCGTATTGGCTACACCTCACTCCCTACATGAGGAACAGATTTGCAGTGCAGCAGCAGCCGGAAAGCATGTTTTTTGTGAAAAACCGCTAGCTTTAACAAAAGAAAGCGCTCAAAAATCTATAAATATGTGTGAGAAGGCTGGTGTTGTATTGGGTGTAGGTCACGAAAGGCGTTTTGAGGCTTCAATGAGGGAAATTAAAGAGCTAATTTCAATAGGAGCACTTGGGGAAATTATGCACGTAGAGGCAAATTTTTCTCATGATATGTTATCTAATTTGCCTCCAGGCAGTTGGAGAGTGTCTGAAACGGAGAGCCCGGCTGCTGGGATGACAGCCACCGGAATACATTTGACAGATGCATACATAAATATGTTTGGGAAGATAAAAGAGGTTTACGCAGCCACAGCTTTACGCAACCCAGCCAATCAAAACGGGGATATATTATCTTTTCATCTAAAGTTCGAAAGTGGGGTTACGGGTTATTTTAACTCTGTATTAGAAACACCTCTATACATACGCTTTTGTCTATTTGGTACCAAGGGCTGGGTAGAGGCAAAAAACTACCACCATCCCAGTAACCCAGGGCCTACATACCTAAGCATTTGCAAAAAACCAGGTGAAATCGAAGAAAAAGAATTAGACTGGGAGGATTCTGTGCTGATGAATTTTGAAGCTTTTGCAGATGCGTGCCTGGGTAATCAGGAGTATCCATTTTCTAATGAAGAAAAGATCCAAAATATAGAAGTATTTGAGGCGATTTGCCTTTCTGCCAGAAAAGGTAATGTGGTTGTTATTTAGTCTAATTAAGTTTTTTATAAATAAGAATTAAAATGACCGAATATTAGAAAGCTGGGTAAATGCTATTTTTGAAAGTTTAAATGATGACAACTAAAACAATTCTTACTTGTGCGCTAACCGGATCTGTTACACCCCCAAAAAAGCACTTGGGCTTGCCAATTACGCCCAAAGAAATTGCAGAGTCTGGCATCGAGGCCGCAAAAGCAGGCGCCGCCATCGTACATATTCATGTGCGCGATCCTGAAAAGGGAATACCTAGTATGGACCCGGAATTGTATAGGGAAGTGGTTGATAGAATTCGGGATGACGGCACAGACGTAGTTATTAACCTTACCTGTGGTCACGGGGCGCGCCTTAGGCCAAGTGACCCCGACGCCAACGATGCGAGTGGTACATCAAATGTACAGACACCTGTAGTTCGAATGAGACATATAGAGGAAAACAAACCAGAAATTTGTACATTGGACTATGGAAGTATGAACTTTGGTGATTTTGTGATCATCAACACTCCTGAGCATCTCAAGCGTATGGCAGAAATTGCCAAGAAGGTGGGCAGTAAGCCGGAATTAGAGGTGTTTGATACTGGTCATTTGAGGCTTGCAAAAAAAATGATCG
Organism: Alphaproteobacteria bacterium MarineAlpha3_Bin7; assembly: GCA_002937995.1. Taxonomy (GTDB): domain Bacteria; phylum Pseudomonadota; class Alphaproteobacteria; order Rhodospirillales; family UBA2165. Next base: position 7,023 of record PTLG01000008.1, read on the forward strand.
AGGAAGGTATAATCGATAAACCACCGTTGTTTCAGATTTGCCTAGGTATTCCCTGGGGGCTTGAACAAAACTCTGAAAGTATGATTTTTATGCGCGATGCTTTACCAGATAGCTCTCATTGGGCATCTTTTGGGATCGGTCCAGGAGAATTTCCGATGCTTGCTCAAGCGGCATTGTTGGGCGGTCATGTGAGGGTAGGGATGGAGGATAATCTATATCTTGAGAAAGGGGTGCCGACACCAAGTAATGCCGCTCTGGTTGAAAAGGGGATAAAGATTTTGCAGACACTGGGAAAAGAGCCTGCGAGCGCTCAGGAAGCTCGTGAAATTTTGGGATTAAAAAAATTAGTGAACTAATGCAATAAAAATTAATCAAACAGATGAACTTTGATAACTAGCTTTCTTTTACAAGTTGCTCCAGCATTTCGTAGGGTTGGGCGCCTACTACTCCCCTACCCTTGTATACAAACGTCGGAACACCAGTTACCCCATAGCTCCTCGATTTTTCCCAATCTTTATCTATTGCCTCAGAATAACTTCTACTATTAAGCACTTCGGATACTTCATCTACGGGAAGACCGCATTGGGATGCAATATCTAGCAACACCTGATCTTCGCCAATATTTAGGCCTTCGACAAAATAAGCCCTATAAAGCCCCATATGTATTTCCTGATAGTCATTCCCGTGGTTGAGCTGATCGTCTGCCCACTTTCCTATTTCTTGGGCCTTTCGACTATTGTAGGTGTGTGTCCTTTGTCCATATTCTAGACCCTCTGCCTCCGTAAGGGCTTTCATTCTCTGGAAGTTGCCATCTATGTCATAATCCCGGCCTCTAAATAATTCTTCAAGAGTGAGTCCAGAATCTGGCGTGTCTGGGTGCAGCGGAAAGTGAATTAATTCTACTTTCAAGTTATAATTTGTTTTCAGTTTTTCAATACGCCCGGTACAGAGATAACACCATGGTCAAACGTAATCACTGAAAATTTCTATCGTTTCCAAATCTGACATTTTAGACTCCTAGGGCAATAAGATGACATCTGATTGTGATTATAACAACCGCATTTAAATAATTAGGAAATTAGTTTATTATAATATTACAAGGATAGGCCTAATTATTTTAAAGCGAGGATACGGTTGTGTCAGTTCAGGAAACAATTGAGTTAAAAATAGTAGATGCCATTAAGATCTCGGGTTTGGAGGTGTTGAATGAGAGCCACATGCATAATGTGCCTCCTGGTTCAGAGTCTCATTTTAAGGTCATTATTATTTCTGATGATTTTGTTGGTCAAAGTTTAGTTAAACGCCATCAAAAAATTAATGAGTTGTTGGCTTATGAACTTTCAAATGGCGTTCATGCTTTATCTATACAAGCAATGACTGCAGAAGAATGGACTAAAAAAGGTGAAAAAGTCATGCCTTCACCAAAATGTTTAGGTGGGGGTAAGGGGGCAAGCCACTAGAAATCCTGTTAGGTGTTAATCTAGTATTGTTCTGCTTCACGTAATTGACCCTTTGCTTTACACACAGCCTATTTGTAACAGCGGGTATAAAGTTTGAAGGGGCATGAACAAAAAGAAAGAAGAACATTATCCAATATTTGAAATTGAAGTAGGCAAGGATCGCGGGGCAATTGGCATTTCCTTTTGTCCTGGAATAAAGGATCCAGAGCCTTCTATAGGTGCTAGGGATCGGAATATTGATAATGATGTAGGTAAAATAGCGGACTGGGGAGCCGCTGCCATTGTAACCCTTATGGAGAGTGAAGAGCTTATAAAATACGGCGTAAGTAATATTGGCGAGACTACACTACGCAATAATATGCTTTGGTATCACAATCCAATAAAGGATATGGAAGTACCAGATAAAAAGTTTGAGAACCAATGGGAAGAGATAGGGCCGTTATTGAGGTCTTTTGTTGGGAGTAAAAGAAATATTTTCATTCACTGTCGTGGTGGATTTGGTCGGTCAGGTGTAATCGCCGCCCGTTTGCTTGTTGAATTTGGTTACCCTGCTATAGAAGCTATTAGAAAAGTGCGAGATGTAAGGCCGGGATCACTTGAAACGATCGGACAGGAAAATAACGTAATTGCTTTTTCTAAAGGGATTTAAAAAAGTTACCAAAGGCTTATAATTTTGTTGGTTATAGACATGGAGTGCTGAAGTTAATGGTGTCAAAAGTGAAGAGTGAGGAAAATATACCTTCTTTGTATGATACATTTTCTCTGCTTGAGGGGGTCTTAGATCCTGTGATTGTAGTAGCCCAAGAAAGAACAATTATTTATGCCAATACGGCAGCTGAACAAGCACTAGAAAATCTAAAAGTAAATGAAAACCTGTCCATAAGCTTAAGGCACCCGGAAATATTGCAATCAGTAGACGCCGTACTGGGCGGGGAAGACGAGAAATTGGGGGAAATAACATTCACCTCACCCATTCCTCGAACCTTTGAATTTCAGGTTAAAATGATAAATATTTTTGTTGAAGAGCAGGGGTTAGCTATGCTCGCTATGCGAGATATCACCTATTTAAAATCTGCAGACCAAATGCGCCAAGATTTTGTAGCAAATGTTAGCCATGAACTGCGCTCACCGATTTCATCTTTGGTGGGCATTATTGAAACACTACAAGGTAGTGCCAGTAAGGACCCAGTCTCGCAAAAGAAATTCTTAAAGATTATGAGCGAGGAAGCAGCGCGTATGTCTAGATTGATTGACGACCTGCTCTCCCTATCTAGGGTCGAGGTTACAGAGCACGTTCCACCAGATGAGAAAATAAAGTTACCTGATATTGTTGGCAGCGCTGTTGAAATTTTGAGGGGGATTGCTAATAAAAAAAATATGACCATCCGGTTTGAAGAAAAATCTGAACTCTTTGAAATATTGGGAGACCAAGACGAACTGATGGAGGTCTTTCAAAATTTGATTGATAATGGGATTAAATATGGCGATGAAAACTCAGAAATTGAAATATTAATAGAAAAAGTAGATAGGGTGCCAGAAACCGATATGCCAGGTGTGTGTATCAGTTTTAAAAACAAAGGGGACGGCATTGATGAAGAACACCTCCCCAGGTTAACGGAGCGTTTTTATAGGGCTGACAAAGCCCGCTCTCGAAACACGGGTGGGACTGGATTGGGGCTTGCTATAGTTAAGCACATAGTAAGTCGCCATCGGGGACACTTGGCGATAGAGAGTTTTCCAGGAGATACTACCACCGTTAGTGTTTTTTTACCTCTATACCTTAAGTAGTATGAGGATGTAATAAAACTGTCACAAAAATTTATTAGTTTATGTGGATTGCTTAACACTAAGGGCGAGCAGCTGTAATTCACGTGTTTTTTTTAATTTCCGCGGAGTTAATTTAATGACGAAAAAGGCAGTCGATAAAGACCTAAAAAGATTTGTTCAGCTTGAAAGAGCAACCCTGAGTGTCGGCAGGCGAAATATTAATTTGGGTCTAGGTCTGTTATTTTTAGTTGCGGTATGGATATTCGCAAGTTTTCACCATACTGGTACTGAGGGGAGTATTGTTTTAATTGTGGCCGCTGTAATTGGTGGTTACATGGCTCTAAATATTGGTGCCAATGACGTAGCAAATAATGTTGGGCCCGCTGTAGGTTCTAAGGCTATCACCCTAGTTGGAGCTCTAATTATAGCAGCGATATTTGAAGCTGCAGGTGCAATAATTGCCGGTGGTGATGTAGTGACCACTATTTCCAAGAATATAATTGATACCGAAGCGGTCGCTAGCAAAAGCGTTTTTATCTGGGCTATGATGGCAGCCCTCCTATCGGCTGCATTGTGGGTTAATTTGGCCACCTGGATAGGTGCTCCAGTATCTACGACACATTCTATAGTTGGCGGCGTAATGGGTGCCGGGATTGCGTCGGCTGGTTTTTCAGCTGTAAATTGGTTTGTAATGGGTAAAATTGCAGCTAGCTGGGTTATTTCGCCAATAATGGGTGGAGCCATTGCGGCCGCGTTCTTAGCATTCGTAACATATTTTGTACTTTACAAAGAAGACAAAATTGCAGCCTCCAAGACATGGGTTCCGGTGCTTGTCTCCATAATGGCTGGGGCTTTTTCGGTATACCTTGTTATGAAAGGCCTGAAAAGAATATGGAAGGTTGATATAGAGTTAGCCTTAGTAATAGGGCTTGTTGCTTTTGTCATATCATATCTCATAGTTAAACCCGCGGTTGCTAAAGCATCAGCCAAATTGGAGAATCGTGGAAAATCTGTTAGTGAACTTTTCACCATACCTTTAATATGTGCGGCTGCCCTTCTCTCCTTTGCCCATGGTGCCAATGATGTTGCAAATGCGGTGGGTCCCTTGGCGGCAATAGTGGGCGCCATTACTGAGGGTACTGTTGCTGCAAAAGTTACTCTGCCAATTTGGGTTTTGACTATAGGGGCGCTGGGTATTGCGGTTGGATTAGTCCTTTATGGGCCTAAAATTATTGAGATTGTTGGAGAGAAAATAACAAAGCTTAATAGAGTAAGAGCATTCTGTGTAGCGCTATCAGCCGCTATTACTGTAATTATAGCTTCGACCTTGGGGCTGCCTGTAAGCTCAACCCACATTGCCGTTGGGGGTGTATTTGGTGTTGGTTTTTTTAGAGAATTTATAGCCAATAAAGAACGGAAGAAGTTTAGGCAGATGCTGAATAAAGATGAACAAGTACTTGAAGATGATTCAAAGTCTCTTTCAAGTAGCAATAAGATAACTAAGCGTAAATTGGTACGACGCAGTCATTTGATGACTATATTGGCAGCTTGGGTAATAACAGTTCCTTCGGCTGCGATCCTCTCTGGTTTGATATTTTTCGGATTAATTTATTTGTTTTAATTTGTTTTTGGTCTTGTAATCAAATTAGTTGATCTGGTTTATTGATTAGCGAAGCAAGAAGGTATAATGACCAAAGATCACATAGTAAAAGACTTTAACGAGGAATTATCCCAATTGGATAATTTGTTGGCGGAGATGGGGGGGCTCTGTGAGGCCCAGTTATCTAGAGCTATGGAAGCAATGGTTAAGAGAGATGTTGATTTGGCATCAGCTGTGATAGAGGGAGATAGGAGAATTGATGACTTGGAAAAGCAAGTTGATTCCTTAGCTATAAACCTAATTGCATTGGGTCAACCAATGGCAGCAGATCTGCGTATGATTATCGCTTCTTTGAAGGTAGCAAATAATCTAGAAAGGGTAGGGGACTATGCAAAAAATATTGGCAAACGTACAATTGCACTTTCAAAGTCACCAGTAATATCTAACACAGCAAATAGTATTCAAAGAATGTCTACCATGGTGGAGGGGATGATAAAAAATGCGCTCGACGCACTGATCAATAGAGATTCCCAGCGGGCTAAAGATGTTCGTATCAGCGACCAGGAAGTTGATCAAATGCATTCTAGTCTTTTTAAGGAACTATTGACCTTCATGGCTGAGGATCCTGAGAGTATTTCAACTTGTACACACCTTTTATTTGTCGCGAAGAATCTAGAGAGAGTTGGTGATCATATGACTAGTGTGGCGGAGCAAATAGTATTTATTGTCGAAGGTGAGATTTTAGATGATGAGAGGCCAAAAAAAGACAAAACAAGTTCAACTGTTTTGTAGTTTCAAATCAGGAGTTTTAGCTTGAAACCATTAATTCTCATTGTTGAAGATGAACCACCCTTAATTGAAATTTTAAAATATAATTTTGAAGATGCGGGGTTTAGGACAAGTCTCGCTACTGATGGTGATGAGGGTATACTTAAGGCACAGGAGGAAGTGCCAGACCTAATTATTCTCGATTGGATGCTTCCCAAAAGGTCGGGAATAGAAGTGTGTCGAAAGCTTAAGCAAGATAAACACACTAAGACAGTACCAATCATAATGTTAACAGCTCGTAGCGAGGAGAGTGATCTTATTCTTGGCTTAGATAGTGGCGCTGATGATTACGTAGTGAAGCCTTTTTCTCCAAGAGAACTTATTGCTAGAGTAAATGCAACATTACGTCGGTCAAAACCTAGTTTTGGCGAGGAAAAGCTGATTTATTCTGACATAGAATTTAATGTAAGTTCACAAAAAGTTTTTCGGAACGGGTCTGCCGTTCCCTTGGGGCCAAAAGAATTCAGAATTCTTAATGTTCTTTTGGAAAAACCAACGAGGGTTTTTTCGCGAGAGCAACTTTTGGATAGAGTTTGGGGTAGGGACGTATACGTCGAGGAAAGAACAGTTGATGTGCATATTAGAAGATTAAGGAAGGCACTGAATGCTGACAGTAAGGTTAACTTAATAAGAACCGTTCGGGGTGGTGGATACTCTATTGATGAGGATCAGTAGCCTGTTCTTTTGCTCTCTTAATAGGATTAGTTCTTTGGTTAAGATAAAATGCCGAGGTTTTAGGTTAATCTGTTGTCTTCTAGCTTTTCTTATAACTATTGTCCTGCCAACAAATTCCTATTCGACTGATTTAAACAATATTTATAACTGGAACCTTCCCTATTGGGCACCCTATCCAAAGATTCCATCAGAAAATAAGATGCTTAAATCAAAAGTTTATCTAGGTAGAAAATTATTTTACGAAAAAAAATTATCTGGTACGGGAACTATGAGTTGTGGCTCATGCCATAAGCCCGAGAAGGGTTTTGGTGATGGTAGCGATATATCCTCCGGTATTTCCGGACAACGGTTGTTACACAATACACCTACGCTTGGAAATATTGCCTACATTCCCATTTTTACCTGGTCTAATCCTCGCTCAACTAATTTGGAGGAGCACATACTATTGCCATTGTTTAAAGAAGAGCCAGTAGAAATGGGTATGGCAAAAAAGAAACAAAAAATAATCAAGTTTCTAGTTAGGGATGGGGAATACAAAGACCTCTTTAATCAGTCTTTTCCAGATAGCAAAGACAAAGTAACTATAAAAAATATGGTAAAGGCATTAGCAGCCTTTGTGAGAACGCTCATAAGTTTCAATTCTCCCTATGATAATTTCAGATTCAATAAAAAGTATGATGCTTTATCGGAAGGTGCTAAAAGAGGGGAAAAACTTTTTTTCAGCGAGCCATTTAACTGCTTCCAATGCCATCAGGCCCCGTTCTTTACAGATAACTATACACATCAATCGCTCCCATTTAATGAAATTGCTTACCACAATACAGGGCTTTATAACTCCGGTTCCAATAAGAAATATGAAGTGAGACATGCTGGATTATACCAATATACAGGCAGACCAAAAGATTTTGGGAAATTTAGAACACCAACGCTTCGAAATATTGAGCTAACGGGTCCATATATGCACGACGGCAGTGTTGAGACACTGGGAGAAGTTTTAGATATTTATGCTAGAGGTGGCAGACTAGTGAAAGAGGGCCCACATTCAAGCGACGGGGCAAATAATATACTAAAGAGTAAATATGTCAGAGGATTTAATCTTTCTAAGCGCGACAAACAGGATTTGATAGAATTTCTAAAATCACTTACCGATTATACCTTTATCAAGAACACACAGTTTTCAGATCCAAGCTAGATTTTTTGCCAGATTGCATAAACGTAGAAGAACATTAAAATAGGTGTCATCTGCCTTATAAAAATACAGGAGAGCAGCGTGTCTAGTAACCAATATATCTATGTTATGAATCGGCTAGGAAAAAAACTTCCGGGTGGCAGAGAGCTTTTAAAAGATATTTCTCTCTCCTTTTATCCCGGCGCAAAAATTGGTGTTTTAGGCATTAATGGTGCAGGTAAGTCGACACTTCTGAAAATTATGGCAGGTATAGACACAGACTTTGACGGTGAAGCTTGGTCAGCAGAAAACTCAACAGTCGGCTACTTGGAGCAGGAGCCTGAACTTGATGCCAGTAAAAGTGTAGAAGAAAATATCATGGATGGGTTGGGCGAGGCTCAGGAATTGCTGAAGGAATTTAACGAAATAAGTGAAAAATTTGCAGAACCCATGGAAGATGACGAGATGACGGTACTGTTGGAGAAACAGGGGGAACTGCAGGAACGTATAGATGCCATAGAAGGTTGGGAGTTGGAGAGAAAAATAGAGATCGCTATGGATGCTCTTAGATGCCCTAAGAGTGATGCCGATGTTTCTAAGTTATCGGGAGGAGAAAAAAGAAGAGTAGCTCTTTGCAGGCTCTTGCTTCAGAACCCGGATTTACTCTTGCTGGATGAACCGACCAACCATTTGGATGCAGAATCGGTAGCATGGCTAGAGAGATTTCTAAAAGACTATCCCGGTACGGTTGTGGCAATTACTCACGATAGATATTTCTTAGATAACGTTGCAGGCTGGATTTTAGAATTAGACAGAGGTAAGGGTATACCTTATGAGGGCAACTATTCGTCTTGGCTTGAGCAAAAACAAAAGAGACTCCAGCAAGAGGAAAGCCAAGAAAAGGCCAGGCAACGAACCCTTGCCTCTGAGTTGGAGTGGATCCGTCAGTCACCTCGAGCAAGACAGGATAAAAGTAAAGCCCGCTTAGCTGCCTACGAGACGCTACTGGCGGAAGCGAAAGAAAAAACACCCGATACGGCGCAAATAATTGTGCCGGTGGGACCGAGGCTCGGTAGTATTGTGATTGAAGCGGATAGTTTGCAGAAAGGTTACGAAGACAAACTGCTCATTGAGGACTTGTCATTTAAGTTACCCCCCGGAGGTATTGTGGGTGTAATTGGTGCAAATGGTAGTGGTAAAACCACCTTGTTTAAAATAATTTCCGGGCTTGAAAAACCTGATGGCGGTGCAATCCGCCTGGGAGATACGGTCTCGTTGGGTTATGTCGACCAATCCCGAGCTGAATTGGAAGGGGATAAAACGGTATGGGAGGAAATTTCCGGGGGATTGGATGAGGTTGATTTAGGTCATAGAAAAATGCAAAGCCGTGCATATGTGTCCCAGTTTAATTTTAAAGGGGCTGACCAACAGAAGAAGGTTGGTCAACTATCTGGAGGAGAGCGCAACAGAGTTCATTTGGCCAAAGTTTTAAAAGCCGGAGCCAATGTGATTTTGTTGGATGAGCCGACTAATGATCTAGATGTAGAAACCCTTCGAGCCCTTGAGTCTGCTTTGCTGGATTTTCCTGGATGTGCCGTAGTTATAAGTCATGACCGCTGGTTTCTCGATCGCACAGCCACTCATATTCTAGCCTTTGAAGGTAATAGTGAGGTGGTCTGGTTTACGGGAAATTATGATGATTATGAGAGAGACAGAAAAAGACGCCTAGGGGCGGATGCCGATCAACCACAAGAGATAAAATATAAACCTTTGATAAGGGATTGATCTAAATCATTTAGACCTAAATATTTATTTGCTGTTTTTTTCCCTTAAAAGCTTCAGCAGGGCAGATATGGACCCGTCATTGCGTCTTACGACAGAACTAAACTGCGAACGGTTGGTCTGAACGAGGCTTACGCCCTCTATAATGACGTCAAATAACTTATATTTGTCTTTAATGCCAAAAATACGCCAATCTATGCGTACGGGCTTTTCGCCTTTTTTCTTAAATTCAGAGTTAACTAAAATCATTCTACCTCGCTTTGATGACCCAGATACTATTAATCTCTCACCAGAATAACTTTTAAAACGCTCGGCATAGGTGTTAACAACCATCGCCTTAAATTGTGTTATAAATTCATTGCGTTCGTCCTTATCCGCCTTTCTCCAGTATCTTCCGAGTGACATTCTTGCCATACGATTGATATCAAAATAGCGGTCTATAATTTTTTCAAAATTGGATTTTCTATCTGCTTCTGACAATTCTTTTGGCGTGAGTGTAGATAAAACCTGATCCCTGAGGGAGCGAATAAAATCTTCTCCAGCTGGATCAGGATTAGTTGCGCCCAAAGCACTAAAGCTATTATACAAACCGAGGCAAAATATAATCACCACTAGCAGGGTTGTTTTGGAATTCTTAATTGACATGCTATTTGAACTTCACAGTTTACTCTGTGAGGCTCGGCTCGGCTAATTCATAAGTTGGTTTTGTAGGTACCAAGTCAGCCTTTGACTGGGAGTTTGAGCCATTACGAATTTCATTATTCCGTCTCTGTCTATACATGCTCCTGTACGAAGCATAAGGATCGATAGAGTTTTTGTCTATTTCCTCCAAATTGTCCCATAGGCGGTCGCGTAGATCAATGGCGCTGACTGCGGTTCTAATAATGGGTATCCGGTTATCGTCAGGCGCAACCCACCAGTTAATAGGATCAACAAAAAAATCAACAACTCTACCTATTGCATCTCTGGGGTTGGAGGGTCCTAAAATTGGAAGCATGAGATAAGGTCCCTCGCCAAAGCCCCAAACTGCCAGGGTCTGGCCAAAATCTTCGTTATGTTGTTCAAATCCAAGATTTTCAGCAACATCCACTAGGCCAAAAATCCCAACTGTGGAGTTTATTACAAATCTGGCGACCGTATCGCCAGCTCGACCAATTTCACCCTGCAATATATCATTCACCAAGATTACTGGAGACTTCAGGTTATGTAAAAAGTTACTAACCCCTTTTCGAAAGAAGTCCGGGGTAAGGGAGCGATAAGCAAAAGTGACGGGTTTTAAAATAACTTTATCAAATGCTTGATTAACGCCAAATATCACGCGATTCACATTTTCAACTGGGTCATTGATTTTTTTAAACTCTGCTGCAGCTTCGGGGTCATTTTTAGGAACCGTCGAGCAACCAGCGAACAGAATAACAGCGCATAGCAACACAACCAGCGATTTAAATTGCTTACTAATTCTCACCACCATTTTTTCCTTCCATTGCATGGTACAAAAACAACCATTACCACTAAATATAGTAAAAAAGATATTTCTAACACTATATCTGGGGCTCAAACAACAACGGAACTCTTTTTATTTAATTAAACTTAAAATTACACTAACAAACTACACCAAAATAACGTTGAAAGAGAGAAAATAAAGTTAACTATTTAGCACTTTTTGTTTCATTCTTATCTCGTGTGATAATTATACAACACCCTGGTTGATGAGTAAAAAAGATAATAAAACGGCCTTCTTAATTGCCTCACTAAGTTATGGATAAATATTAGTCTATTGTATGTTTTAATTGTTTCCTGGATAAGTTATTAACTAACTGACAAATTAGTTCTTGTTTTAAGATTATACTATAATGCGACATGCTCTCATATTTGTTTATAACTGGGGAAAAAATGTAGCCAGGTTGCTGCGAAGCGATCACCTGGTCTTGTCGGTATTAGCAGCAATTATTGGTTTAGCAGCAGGTTACGGGACTATTCTCTTGAGGATAACCATCGAATTTCTTCAATCAATTTTTTTTGGCGCATCTGTGGACGGCTTGGTTATTAGTTTGGCGACGTTGTCTTGGTGGCAGATAATCATAGTTCCAACCATTGGTGGACTGTTGGTAGGATTACTAGTCTTTTATTTTATGCCCTCAAAAAAACCGGAAGGTATAGCCCAGGTAATCGAGGCAAGCGCGCTGCGGGAAGGCAAAATGTCCCTCAGAAATGGAGTGGTTGCCTTACTCGCCAGTGCCACTTCCATTGGTGCCGGCGCCTCTGTGGGGAGAGAGGGCCCGGCTGTCCATATTGGGGCAACAATTGGATCTTGGCTGGCCGAAAAGCTGCATCTTACCAAGTCTATGTCCCGGACACTTCTTGGGTGTGGAGCTGCTGCGGCTGTTGCAGCATCTTTTAATGCCCCAATAGCCGGCACATTATTTGCTCATGAAGTTATCGTTGGGCACTTTGCTCTCAGTGCTTTTGCCCCAATAGTCATATCCAGTGTAGTGGGGACAATTGTATCAAGGGCATATTACGGTGACTATCCCGCATTTACGGTTTCGGAATATGCAATCGAATCTATCGAGCAGTTTCCGGCAGTGATTGGCTTAGGTGTGTGTTGCGGAATTTTGGCAATAATATTTATGAAGTCTATAGCGGTATCTCAAGACAAGTTCTCAAAATTAATGGGTCCAGAATGGATTAGGCCGGCTGTAGCCGGATTTTTGGTAGGATTGATAGCATTGGGATTCCCTCAAGTCATGGGTGTAGGCTACGATGCGACAGATTTAGCACTTAAAGGAGAATTTACATTAGCTATTTTGGTAGCCTTGGTAATATTTAAAACCCTTGCAACTGCAATTAGTCTTGGTGGCGGATTTGGGGGCGGAGTTTTTACCCCTTCAATTATGATAGGTGCTATGCTTGGAGGTGCTTATGGGCTTATTATTACAGGTATTTTCCCTAATTTAAATATTGATCCAGGCGCATTCACCGTAATCGGCATGGGTGGCTTAGCGGCTGCCGTTCTGGGTGCTCCGGTGTCCACCACCTTAATCATTTTTGAACTGACGGATGACTATCCACTGACGATAGCAGTTATGGTCTCCGTCGTAATTTCGTCGTTAATTGCAAAGCAGTTTGTTGGCGGCTCGTTTTTCAAATGGCAGTTGGAGCGTTCAGGTTATGACTTGGAGGGAGGGTTTGAAGCGGCACTTCTTAGAGGAATACCTGTTAGTCAGATTACACTGCCTTCTGAAGATACGGTTGGAATAGGTACAGGCATTCAACAGGTTCGAAATAAACTACAAACTTCTAAAACGGGCGAGTTGTTTGTGTTGCGCGATGACACCCAACTTTATGGCACAATTACTTTGTCGGACCTTAGTGAGATAGCTTTTGATCACGATGTAGATAATTTAATTAATGCTGGAGATATCGCTCGTATTAATCCACCCGTCTTGAGTTCAAGCCACAATCTCTATGAAGCCATTAAGGTTATTAAAGACTCGGGAGAGCACTATATCGCTATTGTTGAAAACGATGACTCCATGAAGTTTGTGGGCGTTCTCAGTGAAACAGACTTGATGTCGGCGTATAACAAAGCTTTAGTGGATCTTCGAAAAGAAGAGCATGAGGGAGGTGTATAAATAATGAGGCTAAATCTATTACTGGGTTTATTTTGTTTCCTGATTGCGACCCTCTCAAGTTTTTCTAACGCAAGTTCTTTAACTTTTAGCGAGGCGAGGCATTTGTTGGCGAGGACGGGATTTGGGGTAGTCTCTCCCAAAGAAATAGAAAAATTTTTACCACTTAGTTATGAGGATGCAGTTGATGAGATTTTGAGTGGCGTGAGAGAGGTTTCAGTGCAAAGCGCTCCGGTGTTTAAAGCAAATCCATTAGAGAGAAGAACTGTTAGGGATATGGATGGACCTACCCGGCAAGCATTCAATAAACGAATTAAAGAGGATCATCATACTCTAAGAAATTGGTGGAACCGCGAAATGTTAATTACACCATCACCTTTTACAGAGCGAATGGTTTTGTTTTGGCATAATCATTTTGTTTCTGAGGCTAGCAAGGTCAGATTTGGAAAATGGTTATACGATCAAAATGTTACTTTTCGAAAGCACGCCACAGGAGATTTTAGGCAGCTGCTTACTGATATATCTATCGGACCAGCTATGTTAATTTATTTAGACGCAAATAAAAATAAGAAGAACAACCCAAATGAGAATTTTGCTCGCGAAATATTGGAATTATTTACGTTGGGTGAGGGGGATCAATATACCGAAGATGATATTCGGGAGTCTGCACGAGCCTACACCGGTTGGATGGTCAATCCATTTACCGCAAAATTTGAATTCAATATTAGAACACACGATGGGCATATAAAAACGTTCATGGGGGAAGAGGGTAACTTTGATGGCAAGGACATTATCCGCATAATACTAAAGAAACCGGAAGTGGGAGACTTTCTTGCTTTAAAGCTATGGAAAGAATTTATATCTCTTGAAGTTGATACCAGTGAGGTCAAAAGGCTCGGAAAGATATTGTTTGAGAATAACTTTGCTTTAAAACCGATGTTGAGAGAATTGTTTTTGACAGAGCAATTTAGAAATCCTCAAATTAGGGGTACATTAATTAAGTCTCCTGTAGAATTAACACTAGGTACCATCAGGTTGTTAGGAAATAGTAATCTAGATTTTAGAAGACTTATTTATTTTCAGAGGTCAATGGGCCAAAACTTATTTCAACCGCCGGATGTAAGAGGTTGGAGGGGTGGAACTAATTGGATTACATCTTCTACAATACTTACGCGGGAGAAATTTCTTAAGAAAGTTTTTCAGGGTGTCGTCAATTCCAAAATTAATATGACAAAAAACATGAATCGAGATAAAAAATTACCTTTCATGGATGTCGATTTTAGCCCATTGTTGGCGTCCGAAAAACGTGAGGAGGGATATTTAAAAAAGGTTTTCTTAGCGGCTAACTCAGTGACAGACAAACGCCAGCACGGAGCCAGATTAAAAACCATAAGAAACCTAATTTTAGACCCGGCTTATCAGGTAAAATAATGAGTAATTTATTGGATAGAAGAATATTTTTGTCTGGGATGGGGTCGGGTATAGCTCTATCCACCGTAGGCCTAACCCTTGGTGGCGTTTTTAATAATCCAGCTCTGGCTTCTAATATATCCCCATACAAAACACTTGTTCTATTGGAGTTAAAAGGAGGTAATGATGGCCTTAACACCGTTATTCCTTTCATGGATAAGGAATATTATTCGTTACGGCCTACACTCGCTGTAAAAAAAGAGAGAGTAATACAACTATCGGATAGTCTAGGGTTTAATCCAGCGTTTAAGTCCTTACTTCCTTTGTGGAAGAAAAAAGAATTAGCAATCGTGTTGGGTGTTGGTTATCCGGAACCAAACTTGTCCCATTTCAGAGGGATTGATATTTGGAATACCGCTTCAGATGCTCAGCAATTTCTTGAGACTGGCTGGATTTCGCGCTTATTTGGTGAGTCCTATCCTGGCTTATCGTTTCCTTGCGATGCAATTAACTTGGGATATAATTTGCTGGGCCCATTCGATGGCGGTAAAACTAGGACCATAACCCTTGGAAATAATCCTAATAATTTGCTAAAGCAAGCCTCAAGGCTTGTTCCAAATACCAATAGTGTGGACAACCCTGCTCTGATGCACATAGTCAAACAGAGAACAGATGTTAAAAGTGCCGCAAAAAAAATAATAGAAAATAGGATTGATAACATCCCAAATACTGGTGTTTTTAATACAACAAAGCTTGGGGATCAATTTGAGACAATGTCACGCTTGATGTTGGCCGGTGTTAGAGTACCCGTTATAAAACTCTCTATAGGTAAGTTCGATACGCATGCTGAACAGGAACCCCTGCATACCCAATTATTGAAAGATGTCGGTGACAATATAGCTTCATTCGCAAAGCTTATGAATGGAAAGGGATTATGGGACGATATCTTGGTTATGACCTACTCCGAATTTGGTAGGAGACCAAAAGAAAATATAAGCGGAGGGACCGATCACGGTACTTCAGCTCCTCACTTTTTTATGGGGGGCAGAGTTAGGGGTGGTTTTTATGGTAAACAACCAACTCTTGATGTTCTCGAGGATGGAAATTTACCGTATTTTCAACATTATAGGGAACTTTATGCAACAGTGGCTAGAGAGTGGTGGGGATTAAGGGCTCCATTTATTCGGGAAAAAGCCATTGGTATAATCGTATGAAGCGTTGCAAGGCTTTAAGATTAGGTAAGGACGGATCTTATATTAGATATATACAACAGCTTACTAGAGTTGCAGATTAAGAAACAATAATGCCAGTTCCAGAATATCTTAAGGGTCTAAATGAGGCACAATCTGAAGCCGTTAATTTAACAGACGGTCCGGTTCTCGTCTTGGCTGGAGCTGGCACCGGCAAAACTAGAGTGCTAACTACCCGCATGGCACACATCCTGATGAACAGGAAAGCCCAGCCCTGGGAGATTTTGGCGGTTACATTTACAAATAAAGCCGCACGGGAGATGAAGGAGCGGGTTTCAGGTCTAATTGGCAGACCTGTAGAGGGGTGGTGGGTTGGCACTTTCCATGCAATTGGTGCAAGAATATTGCGTTCCCACGCAGAGTTAGTCGATCTAAAACCCAATTTTATTATTTTGGATGTAGATGACCAGATGCGACTTGTTAAACAGGTGATGGAAGTCCATAGGATTGATGAAAAAAAGTGGCCACCTAGATCTATACTGTCTGTAATTCAGAGATGGAAGGATAGAGGGTTAACCCCTGATAAAGTCTCGGATGCAGAGGGACAGGGTCTAGCTGATGGACTGATCTCTGTGATTTACTCGGAGTATCAAGAGCGTCTCAAAACCCTAAACACCGTTGATTTTGGAGATCTGTTACTTCATTGCTTGACCATATTTTCAAATTATCCAGATACTCTGGAGATTTATCAAAAAAAATTCAAATATATACTGGTTGACGAATATCAGGACACAAATGTTTCCCAATATTTATGGTTAAGGCTCTTGGCTTCTCTCAATAATAACATTTGTTGTGTAGGAGATGATGATCAGTCAATTTATTCCTGGAGGGGTGCAGAGGTTGGAAATATTCTAAAGTTTGAAAAAGATTTTAAGGGGTCAGAAGTTATACGGCTCGAACAAAATTATCGTTCTACTCCGCATATTCTGGCTGCCGCTTCAGGTCTCATAGCAAAAAATCAGGGTAGATTGGGTAAGAGTTTGTGGACAGGGATAGAGGCGGGAGAAAAGGTTTCTGTCAGAGGTGTGTGGGATGGAGAGGAAGAAGCCCTCATAACATGTGACGAGATCGAGATCAGAAAAAAAAGAGGCCAATCTCTTGAAGAAATCGCGGTTCTAGTCAGGGCCGGTTTTCAAACGAGGGAGTTCGAGGATAGGCTTATTAACTTGGCTATTCCCTATAGAGTGATAGGGGGCCCCCGTTTCTATGAGCGGATGGAGACTAGGGACGCTATAGCTTACTTCCGTATTCTACTGAGTGACCAAGATGACCTAGCTTTTGAAAGAATTATTAATGTCCCCAAAAGAGGTTTGGGCAAAGCCAGCGTTCAAGCATTACATGAAGTTGCACGAAAACAATCTATTCCACTATTTTCAGCTGCTCGCGAAATAGTTGATACCGATGAGTTAAAACCCAGGGCTCGTAACGCTTTATCCACACTAATCAACGATTTTGATCGTTGGCGAGCTAATCTTGACAGCCTAAATCACGCTGAGGTTGCGACGATTGTCATAGAGGAATCGGGTTATACTGAAATGTGGCAAAACGACAGTTCACCTGATGCAGCTGGTAGGTTAGAAAACCTAAAAGAATTAATTTCCGGTATGGAGGAGTTTGAAAATCTTCAAGGTTTTTTGGAACATGTAAGCTTAGTTATGGAGAATGAAGAAAATGTCTCAGAGGAAAAAGTAACATTAATGACTTTGCATTCTGCTAAAGGGCTGGAATTTGATACAGTTTTCTTGCCAGGTTGGGAGGATGGGCTGTTTCCACATCAGCGCAGTATGGATGAGGAAGGTGTGAGTGGTCTAGAGGAGGAACGTCGCCTGGCTTATGTAGGACTTACTAGAGCAAAGAAAGAGGCGCTGGTAACCTATGCGGCAAATAGAAGGATTTATAATCAGTGGCAGAATGCACTTCCGTCACGTTTTATAGATGAGTTACCACCAGAAAATATTGATCTTTTGAGTGAGTTGGGGGAATTGTCTGGAGGTTCATGGGCTAATAATGAGGCGGTTTTATCAAGGGATATTAGTTCTAAACCACAGAGTTTTGGAAATATTCAGCCGTATAATCGAATAAACAAAATAAATAGAGATGGGCTTGTTATAGAGCAAGATAGTGAGGACACCTTTGTGGAGGACGCATCTTCAAATTTTGAACAGGGTAATAGGGTTTTTCACCAAAAGTTTGGGTATGGAAAAATATTAAATGTTAGCGGAACTAAGTTAGAAATTGAATTCGATAAGTCGGGAGTAAAGAGAGTGATGGATAGTTTTGTTGAAGCTGTTTAAAGGATGACGCAGTTACAAAACGACGAATGTATTTTATGCCTAAACTTTAAAGTTTTAACCGATTTCACAGATATTTATATATTTGGTCTTGAGGCTCAAATGGAATCATTGGTTTGTGTAGCCCTAAACAAACCAAGACACAGCATTGTAACAATATTCTTAGAAGATTTAAGTCTGGAGACTAAAGTTCTCCAATGCATTATTAATATTGCAAGGGTTAATAATATTACACCTCCAAGAGTTAGTTCTAAAATTAAAAAAAGCTCTAGTTTTGTTGGTGCTAATATTTCCAAATTCAAATCTATAAAAGTAAAAAATTTTAGAATTAGTCCAGCCTCTTCTCATGACCCTAAAACCGCCTCTCAATTTATTTTGAATATACCGGCGGGTATGGCTTTTGGAACAGGCTCCCATGAAACAACCAGGGGGTGTCTACTATCCATGCAATATTTTAAATGGTTCAATGTAAAAAGAGCTTTGGACATAGGTTGTGGTTCAGGGATTTTAGCGCTGGCAGCAGCGCGTCTTTGGTCGTGTAAAGTAATAGCAGCTGATAATGACCCGGTCGCTATTGATGTTGCAGAAAAGAATATTTCTCAAAACGACAAACTAGGTTTGGTGAGAGCTCTATTAAGTACTGGTTGTCAGCACGTAAAGATCAGAGATAAAAAATTTGATTTGGTAACGGCTAATATTTTTTCAGGGGAACTTATTTCAATGTCCTTTGAAATCAATCGTATCGTTTCACCTAGGGGATTAGTTGTCCTGTCAGGCCTACTTTTTTACCAGGAGGCGGGGGTCTTATCGGCTTACCGCAGACATGGTTTTTATTTACAAAGGCGCATAAGAATTGGTGATTGGTCTACTCTGGTAGTATCGAGGCCAGGGATAAATCACAAAAAAGCAAATCAACTAAGCACTTTTTTCTAGGACCGCTAGCATGTCTTCTACTCGGGTAAACCTTTCCCTAGGTCTAGGTGTAATTGCCTGGGCAAATTCTTGCTCGGAAATCAGTTGCCAATCCTCAAAATTAATTCGCCTAATATTACGTTTTTCTAAAAGAGCGTTAATTGCCTCCCTCCCGGCTTTATTGGTTGATTCTAATTCAGAGGCAATCAAATCAACCACATCTCTAGAGTCGGGCCCATTTGTGGGAATGGTTCCTGAGGGCCCCCGTTTTGCCCACCCAACAACATATATTCCTCTATCAACTCTACCGCCTGAGTTTTTAATAATTCCACCATCTAACGTTACCCCAGAAATGGGCGCTGTGTGGTACCCTATGGCTGTGACTACAGTGCCACAAGGAACTTCAAATTCTTCACCAGTAGGGACAGCTCGACCGTCAATCACCTCTGTTTTTTCGAGCCTAATACCTTCGACGCGGTCGACCCCCAGTATTTCCTTGGGCGATGAATAAAAACTAAAATTCATTGAAATTGGTTTCTTTTCGACAGCTCTATTTGCCAGTTCTTTTAATATATTTAAGTTCTTTTCTTTAATGCCTTTTTCTCGGCCCTCAAATTCTCCTTCTACTGTCTCTGGCAATTGGCCACTATCAACTAAAGCATGACATCTCTCTAAATCACGTGTCTCCCCTAACTCCTTTGGTGTAAATCCAGCCTCGATAGGACCCCTACGACCAAACATATGCAATTCTTCAAGTGGAGCTTTTTCAATGGACTGTAAGGCGTATTCCGATATATCCGAATTTGAGTGCTCATTTCTAGTTTTAGCTAACACGCGGCATACATCCAAGGCTACATTTCCAATTCCTATTACTGCGACACCCGGCTGATCTAGTTTTGGGTTGAGGTCGCGAAATTCGGGGTGTCCGTTATACCAACCTACGAATGCGCAGGCGCCATACACACCTGGTAATTTTTCGCCTGGTATACCTAATTCCCTATCATTATATGCACCAACTGCTAAAATTATTGCGTTGTAATTTTCTTTTAACTCAGCAAAAGTAATATCTGAGCCGATATCCACGTTGCCAAAATAACCCACATTGTTGTCTTCTAGCGTGCGAGCAAATTGTCTGGAAGTATTGCGTGTTTTGTAGTGGTCTGGTGCAACACCATATCTAATTAGCCCGTATGGCGGAGGATATTTTTCAAAGACATCAATTTGGGATTCTGGAAGTACTTTCAGGAGTGCATCAGCTGCATATAAACCAGCAGGGCCAGCGCCAACAATAGCAATATTTATGGTCATAATTTCACATTCCACTCATACTAGTTTTGTTTATTAAAATTAAATTTTATGACACTAACTTCAATTAAATATGCAATCAACAAGTAATCAAGCTACAGTCCTAGTTTGTGTTTTTCGCCACATTGTAACTTTCTAATTAAACTTTTTCAATTATAGTCGAAATACCCTGACCCACTCCCACACACATTGTACAAAGAGCTTTGGACCTGTTTCCCTTGAGTAATTGATAGGTAGCGGTGGTAATAAGCCTTGCTCCGCTGGCACCTAGCGGGTGACCAAGAGCTATTGCTCCACCCTGCGGATTAACCCTCTCGTCATTATCTTTAATATTTAGGCCTCTTAGAACGCCTAGCGACTGTGCGGCGAAGGCTTCATTGAGCTCAATTATATCGAGATCATCTATTGTTAGGCCTAGTCGGTCTAATAGTTTGTTTGTAGAAGGGATTGGCCCTATTCCCATTACCCTTGGAGGAACACCCGCACTGGCCATTCCTAAGATTCTAGCTTTTGGTTCGAGTTTATGTTCTTTTATTCCCTTTTCAGATGCAATTAATATTGCACAAGCCCCATCATTTACACCGGAAGAATTACCAGCTGTAACTGTACCATCTTTCTTAAAGGCACTTTTTAAATTGGATAATTTTTCATAATTTGTCCCAGCTCTTGGATGCTCATCAACACTGACAACGGTATCATCTTTTCTCTTTTGTTTAATTGTTATTGGGACTATCTCTTCGGCCAACCGACCGTCAGCTTGTGCTTCTTCTGTTTTTCTTTGACTGTTAGCCGCAAATAAATCTTGGTCTTCTCTATTAATATTATGTTCCTCCGCTACATTTTCCGCTGTTTCCCCCATGGAGTCAGTGCCATAAAGTTGTTCCATTTTAGGATTTATAAATCTCCAGCCAATAGTCGTATCATATATTTCCGTATTTCTGGAAAAACCTGTTTCTGATTTGGGAATCACAAACGGTGAGCGTGACATACTTTCTACGCCACCGACGATCAATAAATTAGCTTCTCCGCTCCGTATAGCTTGGGCACCGCTACCTGCGGCATACATTCCGGAACCACAAAGCCGATTTACGGTTACTCCAGACACCTTGTCAGGAATTCCAGCGAGTAAAGAACCCATTCTAGCAACATTTCTATTGTCTTCACCGGATTGATTTACACATCCATAGATAACGTCATCAATTTTTTCCCAATCAACATTCGTGTTTCTATTCATTAACTCGGAGATTGGTATAGCCGCTAAATCATCAGTTCTTACAGAGGATAGTGCCCCGCCGTATCTTCCTATGGGCGTTCTAATTGCGTCACAGATAAAAGCTTCATTCATATTAAATTCGAACCAATTGGCCCGTCCCAAATTATTATTAAGTTTTGAACATAATAAAATGAAACCAAACTAGCAATCTAGTCTTAGGAATAATAATATTTGAAGAAGTTTAAGGAAATTAACTATAATGAACTCTGTTTGGTATTTATGGAGCTATTTTGATGGATACAAATCTAGAAGATAAATTTTGTGAGCCCTGTAGGGGAGGTGTTGCCCCTCTCGGCATCTCTGAGGCTCAGGGATTTTTGTCCGAGCTTTCAGGTTGGGATTTAAAAGACGAAGGAAAAAAGATTTATAAGGAATATAAATTTAGTAACTTTGTTGAGACCCTAGAATTTGTAAATAAGATTGGAGCCCTAGCTGAGGATGAGGGCCATCATCCTGATATAACATTTGGTTGGGGGTATGCAAATATAACAATTTTTAGCCATAAAATTGAGGGTCTTCACGAAAACGATTTTATCCTGGCATCAAAAATTGATTTAATTCTTAGTTAGATTTTTAGTGGCTTGTTCTGAGAGCAGCTTCTCTTCGGGAAATATATGTAGTAGAAAATATGATCATAATGCCACCTAACCAAGTCCAAACTGTCGGTATTTCGGCAAAAAATAAAAAACCAAATGCTGACCCGTAAATAAGGCGAGTAAAGTTTATAGGTTCCAGCGCGCTTATGTCAGCAAGCTTCACTGCTTTCATCCAGGTAAAATGAGCGAGACTCAACAGGAGCCCGACTAAAATTAGGAGAGGAAAGTCTGTTAATGACGGGGTCGTCCACACAGGTATTGCGGGGACTAAATTTATAGGTATCATAAATGCCATCAGATAAATGACGCAAGTGGAGCTACTATCTGTTTTTATTAGTTCTTTTGAGAGTAGTCTCTGCCCTGCACTCAGTACTACGGTTATCGCAACTAAAACCATACCCAAATCTAATTCCTGAAAGCCGGGTCGAACTACTACTAGTGCCCCTAAGCCGCCAAAAACCAAAGCTCCCCATCTTCGCAATCCAACTTTTTCCCCAAAAAATATAATGGCCCCAATAGTAATTAGTAATGGCGCTATAAGATTTAAAGCTGCGGCATCTGCTAGGGGTATCAGGGTTATGGCCCAAAACCATGCAACTACAGCACTGCCGTTAAACAAGGCTCTTAAAAAATGCAATGGAGCTCTTTGAGTTGCTAAGACAATTATCCCCTCTTTATATATTGTTGGAATAAAAATTAATAAACCAAAAATACTTGCCCAGAATGGTATTTCGAGGGGGTGAATTGTTTCTGATAATTTTCTAACAATTACCCACATTATACTGAGTAAAGCTGAAAAAGCAGCTGCATAAAAAAATGCTAATAGACCTTCATTTTTATACGAATTCATATGCTCTTTTAATCCTTATCCGACTTAAGAATATTTACTTTCCTGATGGCAGGTGGATCAAGGAAGGTATAATGGTCGTTGTTGTCCCTAATTTTTGTAAAGATTGTGTTTTGTTTTTCAATGGGAATGATTTTCTCTAAATGCAATGAATAGTCCACTAGCTACGATTATGACCACGCCAAACCAAGTGTAAAAATCTGGAATTTCAGCAAAAAATATGTATCCCAGAATAGTTGCTCCAACCAAGTGCATATAATGAAAAGGTGCAACCACTGTGGCCTCTCCAAACCGGAAAGCGGTTAACAGTAATGTTTGTCCAATATAGGTCAGCAACATAAATCCAATAATTACTGCTGAGTCATCTATTCTTGGGGATGTCCAAGTGAGGGGAACAAAGGGGGTTACTAATACTGTTCCAATATATGCGGGATACACAACTACCATTATTGAAGAGCCTTGAATCGCCGCCGTTCGGCGATTTGCTGTATAGTATATTCCAAAAGCTATGCCGGAGAGTAGGCCAATTAAATAACCCAGACCTTCTCCAACAAACAGGGGTCTAAGTAAAATTAACGCTCCAACAAACCCAAATATTACAGCCAGTATCCTATACACTCCAATCCTCTCCTTAAGCAAGAATGGAGATAAAGTTGCTACGACTAAGGGTGCAACAAAGGCCATAGCTATAGCATCAGTCATAGGTATTAATATGATTGACCAGTAGGCAAGTGCCATTCCAATGGCAATACTAGCCCCCCTGACAAATTGCCAAAGAAATGGTCTGGGGAGTAATGAGCGCCAACCGTGATACGCGATTAGGAAAGGAAGCCACATAATTGCCATGAAACTTAACTGTAGCCACATTATTAATATGGGTGAGTAAT
Organism: Alphaproteobacteria bacterium MarineAlpha3_Bin7; assembly: GCA_002937995.1. GTDB lineage: Bacteria > Pseudomonadota > Alphaproteobacteria > Rhodospirillales > UBA2165. Next base: position 30,706 of record PTLG01000008.1, read on the forward strand.
AGCCTCCAGTTGATTTTACCAGTGCATCTTTGCAGGCAAATAAGAGAACTGCCGCTGTCATCAATAAAATACCTGTCAGGGAAGACTTTTTATCCTTGGTCAATTAATATACCTTTTTTATTTTTCTTTCTTGAAAAAGCGTTTTTTTAATATGAAATTAAATACAAAATGCGAGGACAACGAATAATAGTTAAATTGTTATACTTATTTAATTACACTTAATTTTATTGGGCGTAAATTTATTTTGTTTATACGAAAACATGCGAGGTGGTATTGATTAGGACGCTAACATTAATTTTTGTTTTGGGCTTTGCAAGTAATGTCTTAGCTCAAAATCAGGCTGTTCTCGGAAAACAAGGGCTTAGAGAATTTGAAGAAACAAATCGTTTAATAGAGCGAACTAAGGTTATTATAGAAAAAACTAAATCTGCGTCCAAGTCTCAAGCGGAGGAACTCGAAGGGTTGACAAAAAGAGTGGGCCAATTAATTACGTCGATCGGGAGTACCAATCAAGATACCATTAAGTTGCGATCTCAACTTGCTACTACCAAGGATTTACTTAGGCTGGAGCAAAAATCCAATAGTGAGCTACAAAAACAGTTAAAAGAACTTAATAGTAAATTGTTGCGCCAATCTAAGCGGATGAAAGGAGAGTTGAGTCGATTAAAAACAAAAAATAAGGGTACAAGTAATCAAAATATTCGACTAGAAGAAGAATTGCAGATTTTAAGGAAAAAATCTAAAAGGCAAAATAAAATAGGTCAGGAACAAAAAAGTGAATTAAGAAAACTCAGGAAAGAGAACGAAAAAGCCCTGAGGCGGTTAAACCAAGGACTTGAAAAATTTACTAAAAAAGTTGAAGAAAATAAGCAACTGAGGAAAAAATTGGATAGTGCTCAAAAGCAAATTACCGCATTGACTAAAAAGGGTTTTAAGTGACCAAATTGGATACCCCAAACAATAATCGGTGTTATGTTTTAGAGAGAAAGTATTTAATACAATTATTCTAATGCTTTAATTTCATTTTTGTCTCAGTAATTGAAAGTTGGAGTTTCTCCATTTTACGCAATATTTCTAGACGGTCCTCGGGTGTGTTTTCGATTGTTAGCCAAAGTTCATCAAGCTCCTCTCGATTTGATTTTTTATCTTTAGCGACTCTGGAAGTTTTAGATAGGGTGTTAGTTTTCAAGTCTTACCTCCATGATGCTTAATAATATATTCCTATTGTCTAATTCTTGAATTTTTACTAACGAAATATATTTTTATTCATTCCAGTGTACCATTGGAAGTCCTGCAACAGGAGATTGAAAATAAGGGATGTTGGTTGCTCTGAGGCTTCCTACATAGACCGTCTTGAGGTCTTGTCCACCAAAAGTAATGGATGCACACCAGGTGGCAATGCCCCCCCCACATTGTAGGAGTAATTCAGTGTCTACTGTGCCAGCTTGAAAGGCATCATCGAGCATTTTTACTTCCTCGGGACTAGAGTCATCAAATATAATGTGAAGATCTCCATCAGGTTTGATAGCAAAAATACCATCATTCATGACATGTGTTCCCCAAAGGTTTCCATGGGCATCAAAAGCGATACCGTCGATAAGACGACCATGGTCATTTGGTCCATAAATTTCTTTTGGCCCTAAGGACCCATCTTCCTTGATCCTATATCTGGCTATATTTCGCCCACATGTTTGCACAACATATAAATACTCTTCATTCTTATCCAGTTTACACTCATTGGAAAAATGTACATCGTCTGCAACAATCCGAACCCCTTTTCCTTCCTCATATAACAAAACTCTGCCATCAATAAGGTCCTTGTTTATTGCTTTTGGCCAGTCGTGCAACATTGTCGAGATAGTTATCCATATTCTGTCTTTGCTATCTCGGCATACGAAGTTTACTTTACCGATGGGTTCTCCCTCTACGGAGTCAAACATCACTTCAGTATCACCAGTCCTAGTCATACGTTCGAGGCAATCAGTACCAAAATTTGATATCAGTATGTCGCCATTACTGGCAAAGGCGAGGCCATTTGGTAATGTGCCGTCTACAAATTTCTGAGCATCATTATCTGAGCTTTGGAAAGCCTCTGCCGAGTGGGACTGGGTAATAACTGTTTGATTTCCGTTTGCATCAATCCTAACAACTCCGCCTCTAGCATCAGCAGACCATAATGTGCCGTCTTTTTCAGCTAAAATACATTCAGGTCGCTGCAACCCCTCCCCAATAAACTTAAAGTCTTCTTTTTTTATGAAAAATCCATCTATAGGATTATCTGCCATGTGGTCCTCCCAAATTACTTGTGATCGCTTTAATTATATTTACCAAAACAATTCTAACAAGTCCCGATAACTATTGCATCAGGCTTATTTGAAAAGTTTGCATAAAGTCAACTTGTGAATATACTGTTTGTCACGGTAAAAAGTGTTTGAAGCTGATATAAAATAGGAAATGGAGGATAGAATGGCCGTCCAACAACTTCATCATGTTGCCTATAGGTGCAAGGATGCTAAGGAAACGGCGGATTTTTACGTGAATTTATTAGGATTAGAGTATTATGCGGCAGTTTCAGAAGAGACAGTTCCCTCAACTGGAGAAAAATGTCCCTATATGCATATATTTTTCGCTATGAAAGATGGAAGTTGTGTTGCTTTTTTTGAAGTTCCTGGTTCCCCACCGGCAATAGAAGATACAAACACGCCATCTTGGGTGCAACATCTAGCATTAGTAGTTGAAGATGAGGAAGAACAGTTAGAGAAAAAAAAGGCATTGGAAGCGGTTGGTGTAGAGGTTATTGGTCCAACAGATCATGGTTTTTGTAAGTCAATATATTTTCACGATCCTAACGGTCACCGTTTGGAACTTACAGTACGAACTGAGACGCCTGAAATGATGGAAAAATTACGTTCAAGTTCCGAGGCAATGCTGGACGAGTGGACGAAAACAAAAACAGTTCAAAATCATGCCTCTTGGGTTCACGAAAGTGTTGGGAAAAACTAGTCTATTTAGGATATATTTATACTAGGAAATTTTCACAAAATAGCTCTGTGTTTAGAAACAACTAAACCAAAAATATTACAGGTCTTGGCCTTTTTTGGATGTCATTAACTACAAAAAAGAGCAATTGTGACATGTTTTGATGAAGAAGAGAAGTGTACATCTTGTTGGTAGCATCCCTCTGACAAAATCAGCTGACGTTTTCGATTTGGTTGGTAAATATCTTCGCAATTCGTGTCAAAGGGTCCCTGATGGGGAGACTGGGGTCCGGTTGAACTGGATAGGATGGCAAAAAAATATTTTTGCCCAGCAACCAGCACTTGTTCAATGTAAATTTAAAGAACGGGACTATCAACTCAATGCTCCTTATGCCGTTCAGAAGGGCAAAAGTACTAAGGATATTGAATTTGGCATATTGGGTTTTGCCGAGGAGGCTATTCTATCTCACAAAATTTTTTCTCAAAAACAAGATGCTGGTATTTTGTCCCCAAAATCTAAATTTTTAATTTCTATCCCTACTGCTTTTGCTCCAGTTTACTCATTTATCAGTTACGAATTTCAAGAAGTGATTTATCCTTTATATGAGGAAGCAATTATCAATGAGGTAAAATATATTTTTGAAAGGCTTGACCCTGAGACAATAGCCATCCAATGGGACGTGGCCACTGAAATGAGTATTTTTGAGAAAGTATACAAAGTAACTTTTGATAATGAATGGGACGTATTGATATCCAGATTAGCTAAATTGGGAGAGATAATCCCTGCACAGGCAGAGTTGGGTTATCATCTTTGTTATGGGAGTATGAATAATCAACATTGGAAAGAACCGGAAGATTTGTCAACTTGCATTCGGACACTTAATGAGTTGAAAGCACAGATAGATAGAAAAATTAACTTCATACACGTGCCAGTTCCTATTAATAGAAAGGACGAGGAATATTTTAAACCTCTTACAAAATGGGAAACTGAGCAAAACCAAGACTTTTTCTTAGGGTTAATACATGAAGAAGATGGACTTGCTGGTAATCTTGCTCGAATAGGTGTTGCTTCTAAATACATAGAGAATTTTGGAATATCTACCGAATGTGGAATGGGGAGGCGGAGGCCAGAAGTCATTTCAAGGTGGATGGAATTAATGGCCAAATTGTCAGAAAACGCATAATTTTCAGGGATAATGGTGGGCTAAAGTATTGACCTCTCAGTTTTAATACCATCGTTAATTTGCTCTATTTTACGGGCAAATTACCAAACACGATAATTTTAGTTATATCAATTGCTTAAGCTGCATATTGTTTGTATCATCTTCAGTAAGGAAAGACTTCTTAAACGAAACCTAATCTCGGGGAGATATATTGAGATGAAGAAAATATTTACCGTATACTTTGCGCTGCTAACTGGCCTATTTTTTGTCGTTGATGGGCAACAAGCAAAGGCAGCCGAAGCAAAAATTAAATTGGTAACAA
>PTLG01000080.1 GCA_002937995.1 Alphaproteobacteria bacterium MarineAlpha3_Bin7
ACATCTGCCAAACTTCCTTGGGTGCTAGAGATACTGGAAAACTCGGCTGGAGATGCAAGCTCGGCAGGCTGGTGGGCAGCAGTATTACTTATGATATTGTTTTTTCTGGACAAAGAAATGCGTGCCCGGCCTAGTAAACTTTTTCATGCTCTCTGCGATGCTGGTGAGCTGCTCGCATCATTATCTTTGATGTTGCTAGTTGTTGCCGTAATCGACTTTTCTCTAAACCTTACGGGATTAGCTGGGTATATTGCGGGTGATGTGGTTCACTGGATGCGGGCAACCAGTGAGACATTTAGTTTTGGGGGGGGAGAGAACTTATTTGTCTTTATCTCGTTGTTGGTGACAATGTTATTGGCGATCCTCCTTGGCATGGGCATGCCAACGGTCCCCGCCTATTTGAATGTGGCTCTCCTAATGGGACCTTTGCTGATAGGACTTGGGATAGCTATGTTTACTGCTCATATGTTTGTCTTTTATTTTGCTGTTGCGTCTGCAATTACGCCGCCGGTAGCTATCGCGGCTTTTGCGGCTTCCTCAATCTCGAAGACTGATCCTATGGTAACTGGAGTCGCAGCCGTGAAAGCGGGTATTGTAATGTTTATTATTCCCTACATTTTTGCCTTTTATCCAGAGTTGTTGCTTATTAAGGAAGCTCAATTGGATCCGAATTCTAAGACAGGTGCTTTTTTGCCTGGCTACGACGGTGAGGTCCATTGGGGCCCTCTGAGTTGGTTGTGTGCTCGGATAGCGCTAGCGCTTTACTTTATTGCCAGCTTGTTAGCTGGCTTTGACCGAATGAGAATTTCAGCTCCCGAGCAAATTTTAAGAGGTTTAATTGCACTGCTGGTAATTTGGAACTTACCACAAGTTTATTGGACTGGGATAGCTCTGGGCGCAATAGTTCTTCTGTGGCATGCGGGGAGAGCCAAAAAGACTAATATGGATGAATCTTCTCCAGACATAGAAACACAACCAGACTAGTCGTATTTATAAAAAAATGCCCCCGAATTAGCCGGGAGCATTTTTGTAGTTTGATAACTTTAGTATTAGTGAGCGCAGGCTGGTAGTTTGTACCCTGCTTCTTTCCAAGCCGCAGCAGCGCCAGCATGATATTTAAGTTTAGATTTTCCGCAGAAGCTGGATTTAAATGGATCCATTTCGGCTAGTCCGACAGACTTCATAAATGCTGTTCTTTTTTTCAACTTATCCAGACTCGAAATATGTGCAGCGACTATTTTCTTTACCATATCAAAAGGCATTTTTTTATGAACTACATCAGTAAATGCTGTGCCAAGCCCACGCAATATATTGTCTTCTGATATTAGTGTAACTGATTTTTCATAACCCATATCTTTGCGGGCAACTTCTATGGGAATATTTCCTGGCACACTAAGCATCTTTTTTGCTAATGGGCTATTCATTTTCGCCTTTGGCATCGAAAACACTGTAACCTTGCCTGCCGCCGCCATAGTAGTTGGATAAGGGTGTGGCCATGTGGAAGGCAGTATGAAGCCATCAACAGAGCCATCAACCAAGGTAGTCATCAATTGACCCCAGTTTTGCTGAACACCTTTGTAATCTTTGCCGTCTTTTAGACCAGCTGCTAAAATGCCTGTAGATCGGGCATTGCTTAATGCCGCTCCTCGGGGAGGGCCATTCCAAATCGTTTTGCCTCGAAAATCCTCCCAGCTTTTCCATCCCTTATTTGAAAAGGCAAAGCCAAAAAAGCCACCAGCATTATATGGATATAGTGCCCTCAAGTTTTCAGCTAATTTAGCCCCTTTTTCCTTACCTATTTTACCATATGGTCCGACCCCACGAGATAAAAGAAATGGCAAGATAATTGGAGCGGAGGCCAGATCCGTTTTGCCTTGAGCAACGTTTCGCACTGAGTTGGTCAGGGTTTGACCTTGAGCCACTTGAAGGTTGGCAATTTTCTTCTCGGCCAAAATATCTGCCATATGCCCCATTACGTTTCCTGGCACACCAGTTGGACCAGCGGTTTCCGCTGACATGTTTACTTGTGCTTGGCTGTTTCCAGCCAAACCTAACGTTAAAATAAAGGCTAAAACTAGCCACATATATTTTTTCATAATTACTCCCTTTAAAATACTTTCCCAAAGAAATCACTAGTCTTTGAAAATTCTAATAGTTTAAAGGTATATTCTATGATTTGTTTAAGTGTGTCAATTTCAGCAGGTATGGTTAATTGCCAAAATAATGGTTTTACATTTTTTCAGACTACCAATACCCGAGAAATTTAATGGTGCCGCTTGCGTGATTTGAACACGCGACCCCCGCATTACGAATGCGGTGCTCTACCAGCTGAGCTAAAGCGGCACAAAAAAAATTTAGTCTATTATGCCAAAAAATTAAAATACTTTTAGGCCTGTTTACCTAGGAATAGGTTTAAATGTTTTTGCACTTCTGAAATAACTGGTGCCCATTCACCTGCTTTACTTTGTCTAAAAAGTAGTGCTGTTGGGTACCACTTGCTGGTGGTCCCATTAGTAAGCCATCTCCAGTCAGGTGCGTGATGTAAAAGTATCCAAACGGGTTTTGCTAGAGCACCAGCCAGATGTGCGATAGCTGTATCACTCGTAATCACTAAATCTAGTTCCTGAATGAGTCCGGCAGCCTGTTCTAGTGGCGAAGAGCGTATTTTTATTAGTTCATTGTTTTTTGGATTTTTGGATTTTGAGTTTTGAGTTTCCTTTTGTAAACTAAACCAATTTATGCCCTGCATTTCAAATAACGGCTCTAGCTCTTCTATGGGAATTTTTCTAAAATAATCAGCAGGGTTTTGTTCATTACCAAACCAATTGATACCGATTTTCTTTTCACTGTATTTATTTAATAATTTAGCGAACTTTTTCTTTAAATATGGCGAGGTTTTAAGGTAAGGTACATGGCTTGGGATGGAAGCCGAGTTGGTCTTCATTATAACCGCCAGGTCCACATAAGTCGCATGGAAATCAAAAGTAGGAACTGTTTCTCCCTCTGTAATAATTTTTGTGGCCAGCTTCGGGATGTTTACCAGCCTGGATAAAGGTTTAGGTACTTCAAGTATCACTTGTTTTGCCAGGTGCAAGAGTTCGCTAGAGTATCGAACAAATTGAATGGCATCGCCCAACCCCTGTTCTGGGTATATAAAGATAGTCTTATTTCTAAGATCCTCGCCAGACCAAACGGGTTTGTTAAGCTTTCTCCTTTTACCCGGAAACCCCTTCCATTTCCATCGCCACTTCAGTTCAGCAAAACCCTCAGCGGTTTTACCAATGGACAGCAACGCAAGCGATAGGTTCCAATGTGAAAGTCCAGATTCTGGGTCGATTCTAATAGCTTTCTTATAGGTTAAAACTGCCTCATTAATAAAATTACAATCCACTAGAGTATTGCCGAGATTGTTTAGTACGCTTACATTGTTGGGGTCAGTTTTTTTCGCCTTTTTACCCAGCCTAAGGGCATCCGTAAAATTTCCACTCTTTCTATATAGACTGGCTAAGTTGAGAAGGCTATTGATATGGTTTTTGTCCAGTTCAAGTGCTTTTTCAAATTGGAAACGCGCACCATCATTATTTTTAAGCTTTGTATGAACTAAACCTAAGTTGTTGTAAAAGTCCGGCGCTTTGTTGTTAAGTTTAATAGCTGTTTTTATTAGAGTTTTTGCTAGTTTGTAGTTTTTCTTCTGGTAAGCTACTACGCCTAGTAAATTCCATGGATCCGGAAAGCCAGGTTCGTGGTCAATTAGTTCTTGGTAAAGTTTTGTTGCTTCTTTAAATTTGCCTAAATTATGGTAGTTAATGGCTTTGTCTAATTTTTCTGAAAGTTTGGTGTTTGTACTATTAGTCATTCAATTATTTTTGTTATGCCTCGTTTTTTCTTTACTAGTCTCCATTGTGTCTCCCTCCTCAAAGAAATGAGACTCTTCAGGTTTTTTGTCCTCTGGAAACACTATTCTAGTTATTCTGGGTGGGGTATCCCAAATAAGGGCGTCAAATTTTTCACAGCTGCTGCACGTTGGAACCCAATTTTCTGATATATCCTTGCATTCTCGGCAGATCCAAGCAGGATCTGGATCAGCCGCAGCAGCTTTTTTCAGCCAGTTTTTGGCAATATTACTATCTGAAGAATCTACCTCAGCTATTTCTGCCATGTACCTACAGGCGCGCGCAGATTTTTCAAATTCTGGAATAGCTTCAATATGCTCTCTAGCCTCTTTCAACATTCTAGCAGAAATAGCAGAAGATGCGATTGCCAGGTGGCTTTCCATATGGTTAGAGTTATAGTTTGACAGTTTTTCTACCGTTCGCATTAGTTCTTCAGTTCCAGCCCCAAAAACTAATTCCTTTAATTTATTTACAAGATTTGGGTGTGGGTTGATGACCCAAGATTCCTCAATGACTGCCACTGCTTTGCGACGCTTTCCACTTCGGTGAAGTAGTTCGGCATACTGAATAATGTTGGGTGTAAAATCTGGACATAAAGTAAAAGCTTTTTTGGCTTTTTGAGTGGCTTTTTCAATTTTTCCTTCTTCGCTATCGTTAAGGCTTTCTAAATATAATAGTATAGCCTGGTGCCTCCGCGATGTAGCGGGTTTAATTATTTTTGTTTTTTCCAATTTCCGCACGGTTTCTCCCGCGCTTTTCCAGTCTTTATCTTTTATCTGCAACTCGAATAATGTTGAGCTAACGGTATCTGTTTTAGGATTTAGATTGCTAGCTTCTTCAGCAAGTTGAAGTGCATTAGAGTGATCGCCGTCTTCGAGTGCCTGCCTTAGTTGACCGCTGAGTCCTAAATATCTGGTTTCAGGCTCTTCTGTCATTGCTTTAAAGAATCTACCAGCTGCTTTTTCATCTCCAGAGAGTTGTGCTGCCTGGGCAGATAAGAGCATCGTAAGGGAAGGTTCAGACAAAAGTTTTTCAGCTTTTAGAGAAAGTCTTTTGGCCTCAGAGGCATCTCCGGCTGCCACAGCAATCATTCCTTGAGTTAAAGCTTTATAGCCTCTTTGGCGCTTCCAACCTTGATTTGCTGTTACTATCCTTTCAGGGGCGTTTTTTATGGCAAGTACTAGACGAAAAAGCATATAAAAAATTATTATTAGACCCAGAACAAAACCTATAAAAATACCAACTGTTCCTTCAATCTTGTAACCAAGCCAATCAATTGTTACTAGGCCCTGCTCATCACTAACAAAGCTTGCCGCAAAACCAATCAGGATCAAAAGAACAAAAAAAGATAATGTTTTAAACATTACTAACGCTCAACATCAACTAACTGGGATATTGCTATGTTTTGCAAAGAAGAAACTGCTTTATTTGCAGCAATATGTTTTTTAGCTACCTGTAACCAATCTCCCAGTATAAGCTTGGCTTTAGGCTCTAAGTTCTCTAGTTCATTTGTTGCTGACTCTAAGTCGCCCTGCATCAAATTTTCTTCTGCTCTCGCTACAATGGCTTCTACGCCAGTTCCTATCAACTGACTTGTTTTCCTCCAAGTTACTGAGTCAGAAATCCTAGAGAATATTTGGGTGACCAAATCCTCTTCATCAATTTCAATTTTTGAGTTGCTTACAACTTTTCCAGCTATTCTTTGAAAACTTAATCTAATTTCGCTAAATTTTGTAATACCCTTCGTAGATTCATCCCTAAGTTTTTTCTCTATTATATCTTTTGCTTCTTCTCCAATATTTATAGCCTCTAAAGATTTTAATTCTTCAACGAAAGGTTTCCCAGTTTTTATAGCCAATCTTAATTGTCCAACGCCAACGAGAAAAGCTCTGGCAACAGTATTTCCGTTGGTTTTTCCTATAGCCAACCTCTCATTTCTATAATTTTCTAGCTTCTTTTCTAGTGCACCTATGTTTTTCTCTGTTTTACTAGCTTCCGTATTTGTATCTTTTTCAATTTCGTCCAGCCTTTCAATAAGCTTTGTTAGACCTTGTTTCGAATTCCCTGGTAAAATCTGGGCCTCGATTGATGAAACCACTTTTTTTGCTTTGCCTATAGATTTTTCTAATGCCCCAATTCTATCAAGTGTTTCTTTTGCTTGATCTGTTAATCTATTTTTTTCCTCTTCTAGTTCTTCTAATCGGGGAATATTGTTTAATGTCTGAAGCTCGAGCTTCTCAAGCCTCTGGACTAATAGAGAAATATTTTTTTCCGTTATATTTTGGCTCTGTAAAAAGGGTACTATTTTATGCAGGCGAGGTGTCCAAAGATCTGAAGTAGCCAAGCCTGCACTTACAATAAATGCTCCAACAAGTCCTGAGTAAATTATAGCCTTTAAAGAATATTTTTTTTTGGGAATGGGGGTTGCCACATTGACGCTATTATCTGTCAGGCTGTCGTTATTCGATTTGATATCAGAGTTTTTATTGTTTTCCATACTAACATGCTGTGTTTGTTTTGCTGTGCTCTTTTCGAGCAAACCCAACATACCTTCTTGAGTGGGTTTGTCGGAAACCAAAACATTATACCAGTTTAAACTTTTTGCAACGTTAGCTATCCCTTTGCTTAGGCAAATAATGGTTATTTTTTTGCATTGTCTTACCAAGCGAGATTTCCTTACAAGTTTTATAAGAACTTCAGCTGTTTTTGATGAGTAAAGCAGGATTGTATCTACCTGATCATTTTTTATTGCTGCAACTGTCTCGGGGGAGAGGGATTTTCTGGGAATTGTCTCGTAAACAAACACTTCACGACAACCAAACCCTAATGAACTCAGTTTTTTAAAAAGGTTTCCCGATTGAGTTTTGCCAGATATATATAACAAATCCCCTTCACTAGGATTTAATACATCGTCGACTAGTTTGGCTAAGTCATCTGCGTCCCCATCGGCGCTATAAACAGTCTTAAAACCAGATTTTCTAGCTGAAATAGCACTGGCGTTTCCTACAGCAAACAGCGGAATTTCTAAATCTGGTCTCAAGTTTAGGAGTGCCTTGATGCTATTGGCACTGGTAATTACGTATGCTTGAGTTTTGTCGTAGGATAGATCTTTAACTGGTAAATTTTCAACTATCAGCATAGGTTCTAGCAATATTTTTTTGCCAACCGTTTTTAATTGATTAGCTAGTGCCAGACCTTCTTCGTCTGGTCTCGTCACTAAAACCACTTGTTCTTTTTTAGTCATTATCTCCCTCTGGATGCGGTGGAATAAATATTGGTCGTTGTTGGTTAAACAAACGTAAAATTTCTGCTCCGCCTGCAGATAATATTTCTTCCCCGACCGATCTACCTAAGTCTCTTGGATTATCTATCGTACCAGATTTTATTTTTTTGCAAGCCTTTTGGCCATCGGGACTCCCAACCAATCCTGTTAGTTCCAAATTTCCCCTACCGTCCGGTATGGCTAGCCCTGCTATAGGGGTCCTGCATGAACCACCTAAAACTCCTAGCATTTCCCTTTCTGCAGCTGCCGCAGCTGCTACTGTTGGTTCAACGAGCAAATCAAGTAGCTCATTAATTTCCATATCTGATTTTCTACAAGTGGCCGCTAAGATTCCTTGTCCCACAGCTGGTAACATAGTCTCCGTATCTAGAACGTGCGACAGAAGTTGTTCTTTTTTTAGCCTGCTTAGGCCGGCGTAAGCCAAGATAGTTGCTTCAAAATCTTTTGATTCCAATTTTTGCAATCTGGTATCTATATTGCCTCTCAAAGGTACAACCTTGAATTTGGGGTTTCTATTAAGCAGTTGGGATTTTCGTCGCAAAGAACTCGTTGCTATTATACTTGCTTCAGCTAAATCACCTAGACCATAATTGTTTATTGTAATTAATACGTCTCGTGGATCCTCTCGTTCCATGATTGCGTATAAATTAATGTTTTCAGGTAGATAGGTCGGGATATCTTTCATAGAATGAATGGCTAAATCAATTTCGTTTTTTGTTAGAGCCTCATCTAATTCCTTGGTAAACAAGCCCTTGCCGCCAACATCACTTAATAAATTGTTTGTTATCCTATCCCCAGAAGTCTTGATTACAACAGTTTGAATAGCATTATCTTCTGCGTTTTTAGGTAAGGTGTTTTTTATGGCATTTATAACCAGCTGAGTTTGGGCTAAAGCTAAGGGGCTTCCTCTAGTTCCGACCCTTAATTTTCTATTTTCTGACATTGTATTTCTGCTTATATAAATTATTTTCTGTGTGACACTATTTAATGTTAGTACTAAACATAAATAAATGAGAAATATTAAATTGTTTTTCGTTAACTATTAATAAAAAATGGTCTTTTTAAATCTATGCTTGTTCTAGGGATTGAAAGTAGCTGTGATGAGACGGCTGTAGCTGTAGTTAGTGTTAGCCAAGCCAAAAAAAGAATACTTTCGAATGTTATACTGTCCCAAAACGAAAAACATGAAGAATATGGTGGCATTGTTCCCGAGATAGCAGCTAGAAGCCATTTAGAACACATTCATGCCATTATGAGGCAAGCAGTAAACGAAGCAGGAATCAGTTTTGATGAGTTAGACGGTATTGCCGCTACTGCAGGACCTGGGCTTATTGGGGGAGTAATTGTTGGTTTAATGGCAGGTAAAGCGGCATCGCTAGCTTATAATACACCTTTTTTAGCGGTTAATCATTTGGAGGGCCACGCTCTAACTGTAAGGCTCTTAGGAGATGTTTGTTTTCCATATTTGTTATTATTGGTGTCGGGCGGGCATACCCAACTTCTAATAGTAAGAGGCGTTGGAAAATATAGTTTGCTGGGAAGTACTTTAGATGATGCAGCAGGTGAGGCGTTTGATAAGGTGGCTAAAATGATCGGCTTTGGTTATCCTGGAGCCGCGAAGTTGGAGCATACAGCAAAAAATGGAGATTCAACCCGGTTTGTTTTGCCCCGCCCAATGGCTGGAAGACCTAATTGCGACTTTTCGTTTTCGGGGTTAAAGACGGCGGTCAGGAATCACTACGATTCGCTGGTCGATTCGGACTCCGAGACCAAGGACTTAGCGGATCTTTGTGCTTCTTTTCAAAGGGCTATTTCTGAAACTATTTGTGACAGGAGCCAGCGGGCAATCAATCAATATAAAAAATTTTATCCTGAAGGTAACACTTTTGTTCTGGCAGGAGGTGTTGCGGCAAACAAATACCTTTGTAGTAAAATTACTAACTTGGCAAATGAGAATGACATGGTGGTCAAGGTGCCACCTTCTAATTTGTGTACTGATAACGGTGCTATGATAGCGTGGGCGGGTATTGAATATTTGAGGCTGGGTAAAACTAGCCAATTAGATTTTGCTCCTAGGCCACGATGGCCGCTGGACGAATCAATCAAAAAATGAAATGTTCTAATAGTTATAGTTTTTTCTAGTTGTTGTTATTAGTCTATTGGCAGTTATTTGGTAGAATAGTTTATCATGTTTAAAGTTGGTATTATAGGTGCGGGGGCTTGGGGCACGGCTTTGGCATGTGCGATGAAGCGTGCTGGCAACGAGGTTATCATTTACGCTCACGAAAAAGAGACAGCGGACGCGATTAATTCTAAGCATATAAATATAACCTTTTTGCCAGAGATAACTTTGGACTCCACTATAAGGGCTACTAATTCCCTGGAAAAAGCGACAAAGGCAGATGCAGTTTTACTAGTTTCTCCATCTCAGTATTTTAGGAAAAGCTGCGAGATGTTGGCCAGTATTTGGAGGCAAGGTGTTCCAGCAATCATTTGTACCAAAGGAATAGAAACTCAAACAAGTTCTTTGATGAGCGAGATTGTTAGAGAGACCATGCCACTAGTTCGGGTAGCAATTTTATCTGGACCCACATTTGCAATGGAGGTGGCGGATGATCTTCCAACTGCAATGACTCTTGCTACAGATGACGAAACGTTAGGAAAGTTGTTGATGGAAGTTATGACAACAAAACACTTTAGAATATACCGGTCTCGGGATGTTATCGGTGCCCAAATAGGTGGTGCTGTAAAAAATGTTATCGCTATAGCCTGTGGAATTGTGAAAGGGAGGGGTTTTGGAGAAAACTCTCGGGCAGCTATTGTTACAAGGGGTTTGGCCGAGATGGTTAGATTAGGTGTGGCCAAGGGTGCCAGGCCAGAAACGCTATCTGGTCTAGCGGGAACGGGGGATTTAATTCTAACTTGTAGTTCAACACAATCTCGGAATTTTTCACTGGGTTGTGAGCTAGGTTCTGGAGACACTTTAGAGAACATAATGAAAAAAAGGGTGTCTGTTGCCGAAGGCGTGTCTTCTGCACCTTCCGTGGTATCGCTTGCACAAAAAATAGGAGTAGAAGTGCCTATTTGTAGTGCTGTAAATGATATAATATCTAACCGTGTAGGTATTGAGGTTACAATTTCTAATTTGCTTTCCAGACCTCTTAAGGAAGAAACTATATGATTAGTTGTTTGAGGAGAAGCCCATGAAATATTGGTTAGTAAAATCTGAACCAGACGCTTGGTCCTGGCGTGACCATGTTAAAGCCGGTGTGGCAGAGTGGGATGGTGTTCGCAATCATCAAGCAAATAATAACATGAAACTAATGAAAGAGGGAGATAGGGCATTTTTTTATCACTCTGTAAGTGAAAAACAGATAGTTGGTGTTTTGGAGGTAGTTAAAGAACACTATCCCGATCATACCGATAAAACAGGCAAGTTTGGGATGGTTGATTTTA
>PTLG01000081.1 GCA_002937995.1 Alphaproteobacteria bacterium MarineAlpha3_Bin7
TGGGTTAACCTTACCGGGCATAATGGAGCTACCGGGCTCGTTTTCAGGTAGCATAAGTTCCCCAAGACCACATCTGGGGCCCGAACCCAGTAATCGAATATCATTCGCTATTTTGAAAAGACTGACAGCTACGGTTTTTAAGGTTCCAGAGAATTCTACTAGGGCGTCGTGGGCAGCCAGGGCTTCAAATTTATTTGGAGCCGTAATAAATGGCAAATCTGTGATTTTAGAAATATTTTTTGCAACCGACTTATCCCATCCTTGTTTTGTGTTTAGTCCTGTTCCAACCGCTGTGCCGCCCTGGGCTAACTCATAAATTCCAGACAGGGATAGCTCTACCCTTTGAATAGCCATATCAACTTGGTGGCAGTAACCCGAAAATTCCTGGGATAATTTTAGAGGGGTAGCATCCTGAGTGTGCGTTCTACCTATCTTAATAATTTCACCAAATTCATTCATCTTTTTAGTCAAGGCCGTGTGCAGTTTTTTCAAACTTGGCAGAAGCAATTCGTTTGCAGTCATTGCTGTTGCTACGTGCATAGCAGTCGGGAATGTGTCGTTGGACGACTGACCCATATTGCAATGATCGTTCGGGTGAACGGGGTCTTTCGATCCGATGGTGCCCCCCAGAATCTCAATAGCACGATTAGCTATTACCTCGTTGGCATTCATATTGGACTGAGTTCCCGAGCCTGTCTGCCAGACGACTAATGGAAAGTTGTCATCAAATTTTCCCTCGATAACTTCGGTAGCAGAATCTACAATTGCCTCGCCAAGTCTCTTATCCAGGTTCCCCATTTCGATATTGGCTTGTGCACACGCTTTTTTAATAATGCCTAGCGATCTTACAATAGCTATGGGTTGTTTTTCCCAACCTATGGGGAAATTTTTGATCGATCTTTGGGTTTGTGCGCCCCAGTATTTATCGCTGGGGACATCGATTGGACCAAAACTATCAGTTTCTGTACGGGTTTCAGGCATATTTTACTCCGGATAAGTTTAAAAAAAGTGCCACTAAAATAATGACACAATGTCGTTTTATATTTGTCAACTGAAACTACATTTATGAACAATTTTAACGAGTATTATGATAAGATATAAAATAGTAATTCTACGATGGGCCATTTATACCATTTGGGGGAAAGTATGTTTTTTCACATCCAACTTATTGATGATCTGAGTAGGCCTGAAAAACGCCAAGAATCCCGCACTGATCACTGGCAATACTTTGATGATCATAATAATAATTTTGTAGCTCGTGGGGCGACAACAAACGATGCGGGGGATCAATTTCTCTCAAGTGTACTGTTCGTAGAATTTGACAATTGGGATGGAGTCCAAAAATTTATTGATGAGGAGCCTCACAACAAAAATGGCGTATACAGTGCGGTCTTTATTAGGCGCTGGCATAAAGCCCTTGACCGACTTCAAATTGAATTCCCCAGGACTGAGGGACAAGTTAGTTGGTATATCCGTGGATATGGCAAGGCCGGAATGCACGAGAAAAGACAGGAGTTGCTGGATGTTCACAGGGCCTATTTTAGTAAGTTTGACGAAAATAATTTTATAACACGAGGCCCTATTCTAAGTGACGACGGCAAGGAATGGCAGGGCAGTGCAAACCTTATTAGTCTACCAACACGTGACGCGGTAAGTGACTTTCTTCGCGATGAACCCTACTATGTTAATGGGCTTTACGATCGAATAATAATTGAGAAATATAAATTCGGCGGTCGTCCTGGACAAGTTGTTTAGGAGGGTGGGCCTTTATCTATCAGCCAGTGAACCAATAAATAATAAAAATTAGTATCAGCGATGGTATGGAAAATACCACAGTTAATATAGGGAGTAGAAAACTTATCACTCCAAATGAGTCAGAAAAAGAATAGCCTTCTCTTTTCCCTTCCTTAACCATTACTAACTGGATTACCCCAATAGCATGGATAATTAGCACTGTGCATACGATGACTGTGAACGCCATTTTAATTTACCTCCAAAAAAATAAAAAAAGTATCAGTGTTTTGTGAACGATGTTACAAAACCCCTCATTGTTTATTTACCTTTACTCTAAGAAAATGCTTTTTGGAAAAAAACATAAAAAAAATATCTGAAATTAAAACAATTTAAACTGGAAGCACTACATGATTATATTTTACAAAGACTAACGCTCTACGCACATAGCAATGCCCATACCACCTCCGATACATAGGGTTGCTAGTCCCTTCTTAGCATCTCTTCTCTTCATTTCATGAAGCAAGGTGACCATTATTCGGGTGCCAGAAGCGCCTATTGGGTGTCCAAGTGCTATCGCACCCCCATTAACATTTACTTTTTCTGATGGCCACCCCATTTCCTTTGTTACCGCACAGGATTGTGCAGCGAAGGCTTCGTTAGCTTCGATTAGATCCAGTTGGTCGCTGGACCAACCAGCTTTTTCAAGGGCTTTTTTGCTAGCAGGAATGGGCCCCGCGCCCATAATCGCCGGATCTATGCCCTCAGTAGCCCATGCTTTGATTGTTCCCATAGGTTCTGTACCCCGTTTTTTTGCTTCTTCAGCTGACATTAAAACTACGGCTGCAGCTCCGTCATTTATTCCTGAGGCGTTCCCCGCGGTCACCGATCCCTCTTTATCAAAGGCGGGCCGCAATTTGGATAGTGATTCCTTGGTTGTTCCATGGCGAGGATATTCGTCGTCCTCAATAACTTCTTCCCCTTTACGAGTCTTTAGAGTAACTGGAACTATTTCGTCTTTAAAAACCCCATTTTTTTGTGCCTTCTCAGCCCTGTCTTGAGATTGGGCTGCAAATTGGTCCTGTTGATCCCGCGATATTTGCCATTTTTGAGCAACGTTTTCTGCGGTAATTCCCATATGATATCCATTAAATACGTCCCAGAGCCCATCCTTTATCATACTGTCTATTAGCTCAGCAGAGCCCATTTTGGTTCCACTTCTAAGATGAGAGACGTGAGGGCTTTGAGTCATATTTTCTTGTCCACCAGCAACAACAACTGATGCATCTCCGGAACTAATTGCCTGGGCCCCTAAAGCAATTGATCTTAATCCAGAGCCACAGACCTGGTTTACCAAATAGGCAGTTTTTGATTCAGGAATACTTGCGGCCATTGCAGCTTGGCGCGCTGGGTTCATTCCAGCACCCGCAGTTAAAACTTGTCCTAAAACTACCTCCGAAACCTCTTCTGGTTTAATATTGGCTTCGGATAAGGCGGCAGTTATGGCAGTTGATCCAAGCTCGTGTGCGGCCAAGGAAGAAAAATTGCCATTAAAAGCGCCTATTGGAGTTCTTGTTGCAGAAGCTATTACTATATTTGTTTGGCTACCCATTTATTTGTTCCTCTAAACATAAAAATTAATTAATTAACTGGTGACTTTATTGTCGCACTTCCCTCAATAATAATCGTCTTATCAACAGAACAGACTGTCGACATTTGTACAAGAAATTTTTCGGGAATGAGTTTATCCACCTCTAGGTAAGTGTCTACCCTGTCACCAATTCTCACAGGAGATCGAAATTTTAAAGACTGGTTGATATAGATCCAGCCGGGACCAGCAAAGTTTACTATGGCGGCCGAGATATGACTTGCAGTCAGCATCCCATGAGCTATGCGACCCTCAAAAATAGTTTTTTTTGCAAAATCTTCATCTAAGTGCAGAGGGTTTTTATCCCCCGAAACCTCAGAAAATAGATTTATGTGCTCTTCCGTTACTATTCTTTCAAAATTGGAGCTCATACCTAATGACATATCTCGGAAGCTTTTTGTGATATTATCGTTTTTCATGACCTTTTCTTAAAAGTGTTATTGATGAGCTTTACTCTATTAGCCCGGCAGCATCCAACACAAATGCATATACCAAGGCTATCTCTTTTAGTCTTTGGAAGCGTCCAGCAGATCCTCCATGCCCAGCCTCCATATTTGTTTTTAGAAAGAGTGGATTAGAATCCGTTTTATTTGCCCTAAGCTTTGCGACCCATTTTGCAGGTTCCCAGTAGGTAACTCGAGGATCACTTATGCCCCCAGTGGCCAATATCCACGGATAAGATTGCTTGGAGACATTATCTATAGGTGAATATGATCTGATATAATTGAATGCTTTTTTGTCGTCTATAGGGTTACCCCATTCCGGCCATTCGGGGGGGGTTAAGGGCAGAGAGGCATCTGATATTGTTGTCAGAACATCAACAAATGGAACTTCACCAACAGCTGCTCCCCAAAGTTCTGGACGCATGTTTGTGCAGGCCCCGATTAATAAACCGCCGGCACTTCCGCCATGAATGGAAATCTTGCCAGGGGCCGTATACTTTTCTTCTATCAGCATTTCAGCTGCCGATATAAAATCACGAAAAGTATTTATTTTTTTGTCCAGTTTTCCGTTTAGATACCACCCATAGCCTTTCTCGGTACCCCCTCTTATATGGGCGACTGCATAAATATATCCTCTGTCAACAAGAGATAACCTATTTGGAGAAAATGAGGCGGGTACAGAAAAACCGTATGCGCCATATCCATACAACAGTAAGGGCGAGCTACCATTAATTTTAGTATCTGCTTTATATAGAATTGAAACAGGTATGAGTTCGCCGTCATGTGCTTCGGCCATCAAACGTTTAGTTACATAATTGGCTGGGTCATGACCCGAGGGTATTTCTTGTTTTTTTCGCAAAACCCTGGTTCTAGCGTCCATATCATAGTCGTACACTTCTAGGGGGGTTGTCATTGATGAATAGCTAAAGCGCAAAATATGGGTGCTAAACTCCATACATGCTATTAAGCTAAGATCATAGGCCTCCTCCTGGAAGGAAATTTCATGTTCATCCTTTGAATTGATGTTTCTTATAATGATCCGTGGCAGACCATTCTTCCTCTCTAATCGTACTATATATTTTTCAAATTCGAGGAGCCCCAGAATTAAACGGCCAGGTTCATAGGGAACTACCTCTTGCCAGTTTTTGGAAGATGTATCCTTTATGCTAGTCTCTACAATCTTAAAATCTTCGGCGTCTTCGATATTTGTTAATATAAATAACTGGTCCCCAACAGGAAAAACGTCATATTCCAAACCTGTTTTGCGAGGCGATATCAATATTGGAGATTGGTTTTTTTCAATTAGATCAATAATTCGGACTTCCGAGGTGGTGTGGTCATGAGAGTTAATAACCAAGAAGCGCTTATCTTGGCTTCGACTAATACCCAAAAAGAATCCGGGATCAGACTCTTCATAGATTATATGATCAGTGTCTGAGGGTTCCCCTAACGTATGGCGCAGAACTCGAAAAGGCCTGTGGTTCTCATCGAGTACAGTGTAATATATAGAATTATTATCACACCCCCAAACTAGATCTCCCCTGCCGTCAGTTGACCAGGTATCAAGATTTTTCCCCGTTGATAAATCCCTTACTAATAATTGGAATCTCTCGGATCCATTAAGATCAATAGCATATGCTAATTTTTGATGATCATCAGAATGAGTGCAGCTGGCTATTTTGAAATATGAGTGCTTATCTGCCTCCATGTCACAATTAAGCAGTATTTCTTCATTGGCTGTTTCATCCTGGTAACGACAGAAAATTGGGTATTCCCCGCCAATGTCAAAACGCTGAAAATAGGAAAAACTTCCATCTACCATGGGTACACTCTGATCATCCTCTTTCACGCGGTTTTTCATTTCAGAAAAAAGTAATTCTTGGAACTTCTTGGTATGTTCCATTTCGGTTTCTAGGTACTCGTTTTCAGATTCAAGATAATTTCTTATATCAGAACTGAGTTTTCCTGGATTTTTTACGACTAATTGCCAATTGTCGTCCTTTAGCCAGGCATAGTTGTCCTCCACTGTTATGCCAAATTTTTCATATTTGTAAGGACGAACTTCTGCTTGTGGGGGGTATTTTTTTTGGCTCATGGAGATGGGTGTTTCCTTTCTTAACATTAATAATCTATCTTGTAGTAGGATTTGTATAATTTACTCAACAAATTTCTATCAATATTTGAAATTGGAATAGAGAAAATGAAAAATATTACGTTGGAAAAAGGAAACCATATAGCAAATATTAGATTTAACCGGCCAGATGTTTTGAATGCCCTTAGCCTGGATATGGCCATAGAATTAAGGGATTTAATGGTAAATCTCGAAGATGATAGCTCTGTGAGGTGTATAATTATGGGAGGTGAAGGCCGAGCATTTATGGCTGGAGGTGATTTGGGTTATTTTTACAAGAATATTGAAAATATTGAGGAAACACTCGATCAAGTGATAGGGACTTATCACCAAATCATTATCTCAATAACAAATATGAGAAAACCGGTGATCAATATGGTTCATGGGGCTATTGCTGGTGGTGGAATAGGTTTAGCTTTGTCAGGAGACTATGTTGTTGCGGCTGAGAATAGTGTCTTTAATATGGCCTATACAGCCATTGGCACCTCTCCGGACGGCGGTTCAACATATCTACTCCCTCGGCTGGTAGGAAGACGGGTAGCAATGGAAATGGCTCTGTTAAACAGGGAAATAAATGCTGCGGAAGCCCTCAGGTTAGGCTTGGTTAATGTAGTTGTAAAAGAGGAGGACTGTGTGGCTACGGCAAATAAAGTGGCTGAAAAACTCGTATTGGGTCCCCCGCACGCTATTGGAGAGGCAAAAAGTTTAATCAATCAGTCTTTGGAGAGTGACTCTTTGGATAGTCACCTAAATCTGGAGAAAAAGAAGTTTATTGGTTGTGCGGGTATGGCTGATTTTAGAGAGGGGCTTGAGGCATTCCTGGAAAAACGAAAACCTAATTTTACAGGTTCAGAAAAAAAGTAGTTGTTCTTTGGTGTTTCTAGCTCACTAGGCCCAGCCCTTGAAATCCAAGTATCGTTAATAGGCTGGCGAAACCAACTATGAAAGCGGCAATAAAACCTACCACAAATGGTTTATGTCCCATGGTTTTAATTTCCTTAAAGTTTGTTGATAAACCAAGAGCGGCCATAGCAACACTTAGACAAATTCCCGAAGCTTCTTTCAACAGATTAATAACTTGTCCCCATGTTTGGTTATCAATAAATAAGCCTTCGATTAAAATGAGGTGATCGCCAGCAGTCCTAAAAATGACCATCATAATAAATCCAACAACAAAAAAAGGAAAAATTTTTGTTATGGAGTAGTCTGCAGCTTGAGAGTTTCGATTGTAAAAGTAGGCAAACAGGGGAATCATTACTATTAAAAATGTGTTTCTGACGAGTTTTGTAATTGTTGAAACTTCCAATACTCTAGGGTCGTTAAATTGTTGCTCATAAATTAGTCCAGAGGCAGCTACTTGAGCTGTTTCATGAATAGCTGTTCCAACAAAAAGCCCAATAGCGCTGGTGTTACCGTCAAAAAGTATATTTGCAATGTAGGGGTACAGAAACATCCCCAATATTCCAAAGATAGTTATATTAGCGACGGCATATGTAACTTCAGCTTTTTTTGCATTAATGACGGGGGCAGTCGCGACAATCGCGCTTGCACCGCAGATGGACGTGCCAATAGCTATCAAGTAGGACATTTCGGGTGAGATTTTTAATTTTGTAATTAGAAATCTCACTACGATTATTACAACAACTATACAAATTATTATTAGTGGTATTGAAATCGAGCCAAATTTAAATACATCCCATAAACTCAGCCGAATTCCCAAAAGTATTATTCCCAGTCGTAACACAAATTTTACGGAAAAAGTGATGCCCTTGGAGAAGGTTTCTCCAAGTTTAACAAAGTTACCAATCAAAATTCCAAAAACGATAGAGAACAACACAGTAGATATTGGGCTTTTCTTATAGCCGAGTATGTCTTTACCCACCAAATCACTAGTGTAGTCAGCGACTAAGTAAATAAAGAAGGCTAAAGCAATGCCAGGTAAAATATCAAAAATTTTTGTCATATCTGTTTCCAGTAGCAAAGAATCTAGAGATCCAAGTGCTTACTAGCAAGTGATTTGGTAGGCTAAGGTCTAGAAGGAGATTGGCGAGACAGGATGTTACAAGGAAACTACTTGTCATTCATTGGAACTCATATATCGTCATAATATAACAAGTGTTATCGCAGTATTTTTACCTATTAGAGCAAAAAAGTTAATGGTTTTGAAGAAGGATATTCTTTACGCTTGGCAGGATGATCAGCATGACCATAAG
This sequence comes from Alphaproteobacteria bacterium MarineAlpha3_Bin7, assembly GCA_002937995.1. Classification (GTDB taxonomy): domain Bacteria; phylum Pseudomonadota; class Alphaproteobacteria; order Rhodospirillales; family UBA2165. The sequence goes on from PTLG01000081.1 coordinate 8,167, forward strand.
GCTTGTGTGGCGTCTGCAACTTCTAAGGCGCAAGAGATTTGTTTGAAAAAGGGGGCGAGGTTGACACCTATCCGTCAGCGCGTCTTGGAACTTGTTTGGGGCAGCCATAAACCAGTAGGCGCCTATGAGATTTTGGACGAGATCAAGTCTGAACACAAATCATCTGCGCCCCCAACTGTTTACAGGGCTCTTGACTTTCTTATGGAGCATGGGTTTGCTTTTCATCAGCCTGTCACAGCCTCATAACTTCCCTCAGGGGGCATTAATTGAGGCTCAATATAAATAAGAACAGGCAAAAGTGAAACCAGGTCATAAAACACCCCAAATGGACAATAGGGAATTAATTGAGTTTCAACTGAAGCTAATAGTTGAACATGTAAATAAAATCTGGAGAAATTCAATACTATAAAAGTGTTAAAGCAACGCCCGGTAAAATATCAAGAATATTTTTCATGTTTATTCCCAGTATTAAAGAATCTAGTGACGTAAATACCGACTAGCCAGCATTGCCTGCACGTTAAAGGCTAGAATTTTAGGGCAAGTGTTTTTAAGTATTGGCGTACCCAGCGGTGTAGAGAATTTTCGTCATCTCTGCTGTGCCAAATTTGATAAAACTCTAATGGGTCGACGGGTATTGGTGCTGGGGTTGTACCAAAGTTTGTCATTATAGACTTCTTTAGTAGAGAGGGTAAAATAGCTATAACATCTGTGCCCTTCATTAAACTTGGCAGTCCCGAGAAACTGGAAAGCTGAATTGAAACCCTTCGTTGTTTGCCAATGGAAGCTAAAAATTGGTCTATTGGCGTGGTTTCAATTGATGAAAACACTATACGTGCGTGTTTGCGCGAGAGATAGTCATCGAGTGATTTAGGTGCACTCGTAATTTCAGGGTCAAAAAAACACACGAATTCATCTTCAAACAATTTTTGTTGTTTAAATTCTATTCCTTGAGGAATTATAGGTGTTAACAATAAATCGCAGTTTCCCTCTCGCAATCCAATAGGAGAGTTGGGGTCCGCATTCACAATTCTTAGATCTAGCATTGGTGCTTCATTTCTAAGAGCAATATGTAAGCTTGATAATATGGGTTCCCAGATGGCATCGCTGCCCGCTATAGTAAATTTTCCGCTGGCAGATTTAAGGTTGAAGCCTCGAGGTTGAGATAGCGAGCGCATATCCCGAAGCAAATTTCTAGCTCCGTCTATAATTTGTTTAGCAGTATGGGTTGGTGTTATACCCCGGCCTGAACGGACAAAAAGGGGATCATTCGTGATTTTTCGCAATTTGTTCATACCATGGCTTACTGCCGACTGGGTAATCCCTAAGCGCTCAGCTGCTCTGGTGACCGAGTTCTCTTCAAAAACGAACACAAATAATTGAAGTAAATTTCCGTCGATGTCTAAATATGAATTAATTTCATGCTTATTATTAATATCCATTAGTTGATATCATTAATCAAAGGGCCCATAATAGTCAATGCTAGGTGGCTATTAGTGAGTTTTTCAAGTAAAGGAGTTTTGTAATGGCGATTGATTTACCCGAGAAGTTTGAAAACATAGTTGTGAATGCGACGGAGGAATGGCTTGAGAAACGTGGAAAAACTCGGGATGAGTTGCGTTCATTCATAGAAAAACGTGTATTGCGTGATCAAGAAAAGTCTCCAAAGGTTGGGGATGCCGCTCCTGACTTTGAGGTAGAGAAGTTGGATAAAACGGGAAAAAGAACTGGGGAGTTTGTGCATCTGTCCCATTATTTTGGTCGGCCTGTCGGATTAATATTTGGCTCCTATACCTGACCACCCTTTAGGGACGGGGCCGTGCGCCTTGATGAATTAGCAAACCAATTTTCAGACCAGGTACAGCTTCTTGGTATATATATTAGGGAGGCACATCCTGAAGATGGTGATCAAGTTCCTAGAAATATGGAAGAAGATGTTATTTTTAATGACCCAACCACCGAGGATGAGCGGGCTGAAATAGCTGCAGCTTGCATGCTCCGTTATAATTTTTCGTTCCCGATGCTGCTTGATAAAATGGATAATGCTGCCGAGGAAGCCTATCAAGGATGGCCAGATCGCCTATATTTGATAGATGCGGATGGAAAAATTAATTATAAGGGGGGGATGGGCCCACTCTATTTTGATGTCGATGAGTTTGAGGAAAAAATTAGGGACTTAGTTTCCAATTAGCCTCATTTCAAATGTTAGGGAAAACCGAAGATGCTGGAATTATACCATCATGGCTCATCTGTGTGTGCGGCAAAAGTTCGGATAGTTCTCGAAGA
>PTLG01000082.1 GCA_002937995.1 Alphaproteobacteria bacterium MarineAlpha3_Bin7
GTATGATATTTGATGGTTTTTTTGATCGATACCCGAACATTGACTTGATTGTTTGTCATGCTGGAGGAGCATTGCCATATTTGGTTGGAAGGTTTGATACTGCATTTGAGAACATGCCGCCGTGCCGGGATGTCATCAACCAAATTCCGAGCCAATATTTTGAGAGACTTTATTTTGACTCAATAGCATATACACAGGATGCACTGGAATTATGTGTAAATGTAGCAGGTTCAGGCAGAGTGCTTTACGGATCAGACTATCCTCATAACGTAGGTGATATGAAAGGTTGCTTAGATCGAGTAGATGCACTCCCTTCCGATGTTCGTAATTTGGTTAGGGGAGAAAGTGCTCGCAAGCTGTTTGGTTTATAAAAATTCCTATATATTTATTGCTTTCCATACCTTTTCTGGTGTCAAAGGCATTTCAAGTTCTCTTACCCCGTGATCTCTTAGTGCATGGTTAACAGCATTCATTACTGCTGGTAGAGCGCCCGTTGTACCAGCTTCTCCAGCACCCTTTATTCCGAGAATGTTAGACTGAGCAGGCACAGAATGGGTCTCTACTTGGAAACCGCAAAAATCATCTGCTCTAGGCATAGCATAATCTAAAAATGAGCCAGAGAGCATCTGTCCATTTTCTTGGTCATAACATATATTCTCCATAAGGGCCTGACCTGCTCCCTGAACTATGCCTCCATGGATTTGACCCGCTAATGTCAAAGGGTTTACAACTGTTCCCACGTCGTCCACAGCAAGATATCTTTCAATGGAAATTTTGCCTGTCTCACGATCTATTTCGACTTCACAAACGTGACAACCGTTGGGAAAACTTGCACCTTTAGGAGTATAGGTAGATTGTTCATATAGTCCAGCTTCCACATCCTCAGGGATGTTTAATGGGTTAAAAGCGGCTTTTGCAATATCCCTAATAGAGAGAGACTTATCGGTTCCAGAAACCGTGAAGATACCAGAATTAAATTCAATATCTGCTTCGCTAGCTTCCATCATTTGCGCAGCTATTTTGGACCCCTTTTTTATAATTTTATCAGCCGCTAGTTTAATTGCCCCCCCGCCAGTTAAAGCTGAACGTGAGCCTATTGTTCCAATACCAAAAGAAACTTTATCCGTATCACCGTCAACCACATTTATACTATTTGAGTCGATACCAAGCATTGATGAGACCATGATCTTATACATTGTCTCGTGTCCCTGGCCCTGGCTTTTCGTTCCAACGCAGACCGTTATATCGCCAGAAGTATCAAAGCAAATTTCTGCATGTTCGGGCCTAGCTCCCCCTGCAGATTCAATCATATGAATAACACTGAAACCCCTTAATTTACCGTTTTCTTCTGCTTTTATTCTTCTCGAGTTAAAGTTTTCAATATCACCAATTTTAGTAGCAGTATCCATATTCTTTTCAAAATGACCGCTGTCATACTTAAATATTAACCCAGTTTGAAAAGGCATAGCAGATGATGGGATAATATTGCGTCTACGTAGTTCTATCCGATCTATTTTCATTTCAAACGCTGCCAAATCGATAAGGCTCTCTAAAATATAGGCTGCTTCTGGCCTACCTGCTCCTCGGTAAGGGGTGGTTGACTGAGTGTTGGTGTAAACAGATGTAACTTCCACGTGTATGGCAGGCGTTTTGTATACACCCGCTAAGGTTCCCAGATTAAGAAAAGTAGGAACCATTCCGGAACTTGCAGTTAGATATGCCCCCAGGTTATTTGTGTTTTTTATACGAATGCCCATAAAATTTCCATTTTTACCCAGTGCTATGGCAGCATCCGACACCACATCTCTGGCGTGGTCATCAGCAACAAAACTCTCACTTCGTTCGCATACCCACTTTACAGGTCTCTTTAGCTCTTTTGCTGCTAAAAGGCACAGACGGTTCTCAGGAAAATGAGTGTCTTTTAGTCCAAAAGCTCCACCTATATCTCGTGCAATTATTCGTATTTTATTTTCGGGTATATGAAAAATCTCCTGAGCCAGCTGTTGGCGTGATGCATGCGGTCCTTGGGTATCGCAGTAGAGAGTATAGCGATCCTCTCTATAGTCATAGACCCCCACGCACCCGCGTGTCTCCATTGGATTGGTACTTATTCGATTAATTATAAAAGTTTTTCTTGTTATATGAGCTGCATTTTCAAAAGCTTTATCAACAGCATCCTTGTTACCTATGCTAAAAATATTGGAAATATTATTTGGAAAATCGTCGTGTAATTGTGGGCTAGAGGGATCAGTGGCAAGAGAGGTGTTAGTGATTGTGGGCAACTCGTCAAATTCGAATGAAATATTCTCGGCCGCATCCTTGGCCTCAGCTATACTATCTGCAACTACAAAAGCGATTGGATCGCCTATCATTTTCACATAGTTGGAAACTAGGCCTGGGTGGGATAGCCAATATTCATGAGACCCGTCGCCAGGTCTGGTTCGCGGTGGAAAATGTGGTTTTGTGACACCAAGACCAGCATTTTCTATATCTTCAGCCAAATATATTTTTAAGACACCTGGTTTGGAGCTGGCTGACTCTATATTTATTGACGTAATTTTGGCATGGGAAACGGGTGAGCGGACTGTAATTGCGTAAGCTTGATCAGAAAAACTAACATCGCTAACATATTGACCTCGCCCCGTTAATAATCTGGGGTCTTCCGTGCGGGGCACGGGTTGACCTAGTCCAAACATACCCATATTTCTTAGCCTTTACTCTTAAAGCAAATTATAATCATATGGGGACCCTATCTGCAAAATAATCTAATCAAAAGTGTTTAATAAAGTCAAATTGGCTCAAGTAAAAATCAAATAAGAACGGATACGGGGCCAAATAAAATAAATAGCGTTTCAAAATTACCATGAAAAACAACGATTTGTACTGTAACTAATTGTTGAAAAAACAAGTCTAAGGAGTTATTATTTTCAGGTTAAAATATTATATTAGATAAGTTAGTTAAGTAAAATGGGGTAGAAACATGGCTAAACCAAAGGTGATTTTACAATTATATCCAGTTATACCTGCAGAGGGTGATACTGCGGACGAACAATACGAATTTCGAAAAAAAAATAAGCCAGTAGGGGCAAATAATGAGGCTTACCATAAGATACTGCATGAGTGGACTGATATTGTAAAAGCGGCGGATCAAATCGGTGCGTGGGGTGTTTCAACGATAGAACATCACTTTCATTCTGAAGGTTATGAAGTTGGTCCCAATCCAGGAATTTTGAATGCGTACTGGGCCAGTCAAGTAAACTGCCATGTGGGTGCTCTTGGTTATGTTATGGCAACCCAGGACCCAGTTAGAGTTGCAGAGGAAACTGCAATTGTTGATCATTTAACGAAGGGTAGATCTTTTGTGGGTTTTGCAAGAGGATATCAATCGAGATGGGCTAATGTCCTTGGACAACTCTCAGAGACTGTGGCTACTCTCTCAGACGGTAGTTCCAACGATAAAAAGAACAGGGATATTTTTGAAGAAAGAGTAGAAATGGTCCTTGAATTTTGGAAAGATGAGGCTTCAAGAATTGATGGTAAATATTATCAGGTTCCCTATCCGTTTAAAGAAGGAGTTCAGGGTTACCCTGCTGCAACCACTGCAGCTGAAGCTGGCGTTGAAGGCGAGGTTGGTCCTGATGGAAGTATTCAAAAGGTATCTGTACTGCCTAAACCTTATACAAAACCTCATCCCCCATGTTTTGTTGCGGCAATGAAGAGCCTTGAAACCATAAGCTTTTGTGCCAAGCATGGTTTTATACCCACCTATTTCATGAAAGATGAAGATATGGCCAAGTGTTTTGACATGTACGTGGAGGAAGGCCAAAAAAATGGAAAGCACTACGTAAAGGGCCAGAACCAGAATATCGTGCGGTGGTGTCATACCACAAAGGATAAGGCAGAATATGAGAAGAAGCTTTTAGCCTATGATTTGGACATTTATACAAATTTCTATGGACCATTTTTTCCTCAGTTACCGACGGGAGATGAAGCCACAAGAATTGAGAGTATCAAGGCATCGGGCATATTCCTGGGTGGGTCAGTGGATGACTGTATAAGGGAGTGGCAAGAGACCTATTCCAAGGCTCCTGGAGAATACATAACTCTAATATATCATTGGGCTCAGCAACCTGCTGATGATATGCTGGAAGAATTTGATCTTTTCGTCAATAAAGTTGTACCAGAACTAGAGGCTCCAGAGCTAAGTTTGGCTGCTGAGTAAATATCATACTAAGATAAACCGATTTGTTTGATATTGGTTTTCAACCCTTGTTGTTTAGTTCTTTAACTGTTTACGGATTTGAGGGACTTGATGCGTGCAAGTTGGGTTTTTACTAAATCTGGTTATTGATATTGTATTAGTTAGAGACAATTTCTATCCGTCTAGTTTACATTAGCAGTTAGCTCTGTATATCTAAAAATTGTTAGGTTGGATCCTTTCGTTGATATCCTATTTTTATAAACGCGATGGTAAGAGGGGAGAATGGTAATGGCTAAAGAGTTGGAGACAATAAAATTTAGTAAGAAAGCGGAGGTGGGCATTATAACCTTAAATAGACCTGAGGCATTAAATGCACTAAATCTGAAGTTGACCGAGGAGGTGTGTAATCTGATAGGGGGATTGGAGGAGGATCCCAAGATACGTTGTATTATTATTACCGGATCGGAGAAGGCTTTTGCGGCAGGTGCAGACATTTCAGAGATGCAAAAACGTTCCAGTTCTCAAATGATTTTAGAGAATTTTTTTGCTGTTTGGGAAGAACGTTTTTCAACAGCCCGTAAACCTATAATAGCAGCAGTGTCGGGTTACGCTCTAGGCGGTGGTTGTGAGTTGGCTATGATGTGTGATTTCATTATTGCAGCAGATAATGCTAAATTTGGACAGCCCGAAATCAAGTTAGGAGTTATGCCTGGTATGGGAGGTTCACAACGCTTAACGCGCTTCGTCGGAAAATCAAAGTCTATGGATATGTGCCTTACTGGGCGAATGATGGATGCTGAGGAGGCAGAGAGATCTGGGCTGGTATCCAGGGTTGTACCCTTAGACAAATTAATGGATGCTGCTATGGAAGCTGCATCTACAATCTCGGCTTTTTCAATATTAGCTACTATGCGCGTTAAAGAGGCTGTAAATAGATCTTACGAAATGTCATTAGCTGAGGGTTTATTATTTGAAAGAAGGACTTTTCATTCTTCTTTTTCGACGGAAGACCAACTTGAGGGAATGTCAGCTTTTTTGGAAAAAAGGGAAGCTAATTTTAAGGATAGATAATCGTTACAGTCTTTTATTATTGAGTTGTATTTAGGCCGCGCCTGAAAAGTTTTCCAGTCGGCCCAATCGGTAAAGTGTCTCGAAAATAAATAGCTTTCGGTACTAAATGTGCTGGCAGAATGTCATTGTTTATACAGTATTCGGATATTTCTAATTCTGTCAGCGCAGGATTTTTGCTCACTAAATAAGCTTCAAGTTTTTCACCCCATTTTTGATCAGGCTTGCCAATTACTGCGGCCAATTGGATATCTGGATGTAAAAGCAGGGCTGCCTCAACCTCTTCAGCATGAACTTTGACGCCGCCCGAATTTATCCGATTATCAAGCCTGCCCTTGACAAAAAGTAGGCCATCTTTGTCTAGATACCCGAGGTCACCGCTACGCCACCAGCCAGAAATAAACTTTTCTCTGTTGAGGGTGGTGTTGCCAAGATAAGAAATAGCAATTGATGCGCTTTTTAGGGCTATTTCACCAATTTCACCAACAGGTAGTTGGGAAGTAGTCGATCCCTCTGGCTCAATGATTTTTATCTTACCTTTGGGAATTGGGTGGCCTGTTGAGGTGGCGTGTCCCTGAGCTAATAAAATATCTGCACCAGCAACAACTCCAGATGCACAACCTCCCTCGGCTGCCAAATATGAGGTCATTACGTGGGGGCTAATTTTTTCGCTTAAGGCCCGAACCAGACTCTCAGAGCCTGGCTCTCCTGAAAAAAAGGCAGTTCTCAAATGGGTGAGATCATACCGTTCTGGATTTTCTGCTAACACCATTCGCCAAGCAGTTGGCACTAACGGTGCTGAGGTCAATCTTTCCATTTCAAGGGTCTTGAGAAATAACGAAGCATTAAATTTTCTACTAAACAAAATTTTCCCCTGTATGGCTAAGAAGGGTAGTACGGTATGGATCCAGGCAGCAAAGGAGGGGCTCATAATGACGATGGTGCTGTCCGTTGGTGACCAGCAATCATAATTATAGGGCCCAAATTGTGCAGTTGCCGCCAAGGTAGCTTGAGAATGGAGAATAAATTTTGGTTGGCCCGTGGTGCCAGAAGAGAGTAGGATCAGTGCTGGGTCGTCCTCCGACAGATGTGGTAATCTGAAATTATTCGTCCCAGTTGTGTTTGTTGCTTCAGACACATCTATAATTTCCTGAGGTTTTTTCTTATTGACAATTTTTTTGGCGTCACCAATTAACTCTGTGTCAGCCAATATGATCTTAGCCTCAAGGAAATCTACATTTGACTTGTTTTGAGTTATGGTTTCGCGAGTATGCAGACAACAGGCAACGATACCGCTCACCAAACAGGCAGACATGGCGATGGCGTGAGATACTGAGCTTGCACAAAGAAATACCGCTGTATCGCCTCTGTTCAAGCCAATAGAATTTAATTTTGCTGCGACAGCCAGAATATTTTCCCACAATTCGTTACCAGAAAGTTTGTAGTTGTCATCTTTGACAAATATATCAACCCCTTTCATTTTGCAGGCATAGTTAAGGATCTGAGCAATTGTTTTCTTACCGGGTTGGGCAATTTTTGGACCATTAGCCACAGGACTTCGTTTTCTGTTATAGATCACGGGCGATAATATACTTCATCACTTCGTTAGTGCCTGCATAGATGCGGTGTACTCTGGCATCTGCCCACGCTCTGGCAATGGGAAATTCCCACATGTATCCGTAGCCACCATGTAGTTGTAGACATTCATCCAGCACACGATCAGCAAGTTCAGTTGCCCAAAGTTTTGCTTTGGCAGCGAGAACTGGGGAAAGTCCGCTTTGGGCGTGGTGTTCAATGCAGCGGTCGATGAATGGGCGACCAGCTTCGATTTTTGCTGTCATCTCTGCAAGTTTAAATTGGGTATTTTGAAAATCGAATACGGTTTGGCTGAAGGCCTTGCGTCCCTTCGTATACGCGATGGTTTGGTCTACTGCTGCTTCGGCGATCACAATGGACCGAACGGCAACGACTAAACGTTCCTGAGCTAGACCATGAATCAATACTTTCCAACCGTTATTGATCCCGCCGACAATACTGGTCGCTGGCACGCGAACATCGTCAAAAAATAATTCAGCAGTATCCTGTGCTTTGTTGCCGATCTTATTCAGATTGCGCCCTCGACTTACGCCAGGAAGTGAAAGGTCAAGCCAAAAAAGTGTGACACCTTTTGCGCCAAGCTCAGGCTCTGTCTTCGCCGCTAGTAGAATGTAGTCTGCAATATGACCGTTGGTTATAAAGGTCTTAGCGCCGTTAATGATGAAGCTATCACTGTCAGGTTTTGCTGAGGTTGAAATTTCCTTGAGGTCACTGCCCCCGCCAGGTTCCGTCAAGCCGATTGCAGCTATGACTTCGCCGGCAGCCATTTTTGGCAGCCATTCTTTCTTCTGTTTGTCACTGCAAAAGGCACTTAAGATCGGCGCGATAATATAGGCATGCATGTCCCAAGCCGGTGCTGCGACACCGTAACGCCCCAGTTCCTCGATAACAATGGCGTCATATAGAAAGTTACCACCAGAGCCACCATAGGTTTCTGCAATACTTGTGCTTAGTAATCCTACGTTGCCCGCGCGAAGCCAAATATCGCGGGGCGTCCGACCCTCTTGTTCCCATTTGTCATATTCAGGTAAAACCTCATGGACGAGAAACTGCGCAACGGTCTCGCGGAATATTTCATGTTCTTCCGCATACAGAGTCCTCGGAATTCCAAATTCCATATTACTTCTCGAAATGATTTGCCATACTAAAAGTATGGTATATGAATTGCGATTTGAGCACAATAGTGCCAGATCAAGAGAGTCATATCAGGGTCAGAGCGACCCAAGGTATCGGTCATAACTTAAATAACAAAACTAAAACAAATACTTAAGGCTAGGAGGGCCAGGAATAATTTGTCAATCCAAGAAGAGGTCGGGTGTAGGCGTTTTATTTGGGTTAACCATATAATTACTAAAATTAGTAACTCCATCACTCATCAACACTTCCTCATCTAGGAAAAAATTTCCTGAACAAGTTTTGCTATCTTTTGACAAGATGGAGTAAGCCGCATCTGCCATTATCCTTGGATCACGCGAGGCTTCAGTGTCAACTCCAGGAACTAATCGAAGTGCTGCCGTATTAATAATTGTTTTTGGCCAGAGAGCATTGACAGCTAATCCGTCGTTCTTAAATTCCTCAGACATCCCTATTACGCACATGCTCATACCATATTTAGCTATCGTATAAGCAGTATGTCCCTGAAACCATATCGGATTGAGATTTAGCGGTGAAGCTATATTGAGTATGTGGGGGTTATTTGACTTTAATAGGTAAGGTAAGCATGCTTGCGATACTGCATAAGTTCCCCTTACGTTGACCCCGAACATCAAATCAAACTTCTTCATTGGTGTTTCTAATGTGCCAGTTAAGCTAATTGCCGAGGCATTGTTAACCAAGGCATCTATAGACCCGAATGTCTCCACAGCCTGGTTAACAGCATCGCTAATTTGATTTTCATCCCGTATATCGGTGCGAATGGGTAGTGCTGTGCCTCCAGCCGATTCAATTTCTTTGGCTGCATCAAATATCGTACCAGGAAGCTTACGGTGAGGCTTTACCGTCTTTGCTGCAATAACTATATTTGCTCCTTCCTTAGCAAATCTTAGGGCGATTGCCTTGCCTATCCCCCGAGTTGCTCCTGTAATAAAGATAGTTTTATTTGTAAAATTACTCAAAGTTATAACCCCAGTAGGAGATAAAATTTTACTTATCTTCTTTTTTATACTTTGGACTGTAAATATCTACTTGTAAATCAACTATCTCAGTCAAAAGTTTTAATACCCTATCTGAATTAGGGGCGCCCGGATCATATTTTCCTTGGCGAATATCATTGCATAATTGTCTAGTAATTTTCTGATAAGAGGGGTCAGGATCATTTGTATTAAATTGGTCAGGATAAGTTATTTTATACAACTCCTTAGTTAATGTATTTGCAGATTTAGTGCCCACAGTAAGCTGCCTATTAGCAATATTTATAGCGCTGGCTATCATTAGTGTTTTGTATTTTATATCTGAACTATTCTCCTCATTAAATTCTTTTCTAATAATGTTACGTGCCAATTCGAGGACAGATATTATGTTTGGTCTAATAAACATTTTCGTATTTACCAGTCATTCGTATAATTTCCCATTCCAGTTGTGGAGAAATATAGGCGGTCATTGCGGGTTCGAGAGAATTTTCACCAGAAGAAGCGAAACGCTCACCCTGACGCCTAGCAATTATCGCCCAACGTATGTGAGCTAAAACTTCCCAAAAAAATACTGCGTTTTTATCAACTTTTCTGCCTGATTTTTCTTCATAATAATTATAAAAATCAGACCTTTGCCCAATACCACCAGCCTCTCTAGTATTTACACCAAAACGCCAGCACTTGGCACAAAACCAGGCAATATCTTCCATGGGGTCACTCCAGTTGGCAAATTCCCAATCCAGAACGGCAGTAAGTTGACCCTCGTTAATTAATAGATTTCCAACTCTATAATCTCTATGACAAAATAACTTTTCTGTACTTTTAGGAATATTTAGTTCAGCCCACCTTAAACCCCACTCTATCGCTGCAGAGGTCTCAGGTAGATCATCTAATGCTGCCCGATAGTCAGCAATTACTTTTTTTGCTGATGACGAATTATAGTTCTTAAGAAAATTTGCACTGTTTCCTTTTGGCTTTATTTTGTGGATGGCAGCTAATTGTTCAGCTATTTCACAAATCAACTTGCGGCGAGCCGAAGTCGATAATTTTTGCTGGGTAATATTACGCCCGTCTGCATTACCCTCTATCCATCTTGTAATAAAAAATTCCCTACCCAGTATGGAGGAGTCTCTGCAGAAAAAAATAGGTTCCGGAACGCGAACCCCTTCTTCAAATGCGAGTTTCAAAAGAAAAAATTCCTCATGTCGTTTGTGGCTATCGTCTATAGAAGTAGGTGCATCCATCCTCAAACAAAATTTTTGAGAACCTTCAAATATTCCGTTGGAAAAGTCCGCCAAAACAAACCAATTTTCCTGAATTGCGCCGTAGCTGAGTTTTGTTAGTTCTACAACGTTAACAGAGTTCGCACGTGACTCTTCGGCAAGATAGTCAGCAAGTTGTGAACAGAATTTCTTAT
>PTLG01000083.1 GCA_002937995.1 Alphaproteobacteria bacterium MarineAlpha3_Bin7
TCTTTTGATAAATCCCGGAGGGCTTTTTCTGGCTTTGTATTGTTATCATGCAAAAAACCAGACGTGACGACAACTAAATCTATGGGATGGTCTGCTGCTGCTAGTGTCGCGGCAGAAGCTATTGAGTCTTCGTTGTCAAAATCAATGGTTCTACAGATAATGTTCGACTCAGAAAATAGTTTTTGTTTTCGAGAAAAGGCATTCAAGGTGGCCTCGGGGTATAGGCGCGCTAGATGCTGGGTCATGGCACCGCCGATAGCACCAGAACTTCCTATAATAGCAATGTTACGCATTGATTTCTCCCGTTGGATTCATTTTCTGTAACAGACATGTGGCAAGTTCATGGCCACTATGAAAGGCTGCTTCGATACGGCCTTGAATACACCAATCGCCGCAGGCAGCGATTTGGGCGTCGGGGTCAATGTGGCAGGTGTCGCTGTTGCTTTTATCAATATTAGCAAATCGCCAGCCATGAATTGCTCTATGAGTTGCCTTTGACAAGTCGTAGCCGATAGTATCGCTAGTTTGATCACAAAGGTGTTCTTCTACAAATTTGCGATTATCGTCAATATGCGCATCTGCCCAATCATTGGTAGAATGGATGAGTAGGGAAAAATTATCAGGTCTTCTGGGTTTAGAGCTGTTTACCGTTATCCAGCTTATATCTCTACCAATAATATGGGCCGCATCAAATTTTAGAGGTAATGCTTCGTTAAATCCCAGCATTAATGAAAAACATGCTTTCATTTTTACCTCTTTGATTTTTGGATGAAAGCAAACCCACTCTGGAACCAGTTCTAATGCCTGGCTAGCTGGAGTGGTTGTAATCACCCAATCATAAGTTCCCTGACTTTTATTCTTATCATCCCACAATTGCCACTGCGAAGTCTTATTAATTTTTGAAATCCGTGTATTCAAATTAATGTTCAACTCGCGGCTCAAATATTTTCCGATGGTGCTCATGGTTGGAGTTCCAACATAATGAGGATGATTGCCATTCCAAATACTTTCTGAAGTTATTTTATTAATTTCTATTTGAGCAAATCGAGCATCCCAGCGTTCAATTACACCCGCATGTATTTGGGGAGCTATAAAAGACTGAAAAGCCTTAGATTTGGCTGTAAAAAATTGTGTTCCATGATCGAAAGAATACGGAGCTGCGCGTCGTGTTGCCATTCTCCCGCCAGTTCCGCGTGACTTATCAAAGATTGTGATATCAGCAAAATCTTTTAGGAACTGTGCCGCAGTCAGTCCAGATAGGCCAGCGCCGATAATGGCAATTCTAGTCAAAATAATGAACTGCCAGTTGAGAAAAAACAGTTTTTCTAGAGAGGTGTCTCATATTGCGGGGATTATGTGAAGATCCTTTGGTCTGGGAACACCAATGTCCTTTTGTGAATGCTATCCGGCTAATTTTATACACTAGGATTTTTGACGAAATAATAGTCGTAATGCAGGCCTGCACCGGAGAAAAAAAAGATAGGCTAATTCAAATAGTGGTGCGATGACCTTAAACCCTGCTAACTTTCCAAACAGTCGAAGTTTTGGAAAGTTGGTCCACAGATGAGCAAACGCCGCGCCTCCACTAAGCAGGGTGCCATCCGCGGTTTCCAAGTGGAAACGTTTAAGTGCAGCCTCACGCGTCAGATTCATGGTCGGATTAGCTTCTGCTTGGATAGATAAATCGTACCAATTAACTTTTTCCCCGCCCACCATGTTTTTGTAAAAGTTGATTTCGCGATCACACAAGGGACAGGAACCATCGTAAAACACCGTTGTTTTGTGAGGCGTATCGCTACTCATTTTCAGTGTTTTCCTAGCAGCAACATTGGTTTATCCACCCCAAATATCATCGTACATGGCACAGCCGTCTTTTGGATCTTTGAACATGGATCTATGATCTGTTTGGCGGGCTTTCCCTGCCGCACGCCTGAAGGCGTCTGCAGTAAAAAATATTGCGACAATCACCGCTGTGTGTCCAACTATCATCGGCCACAAAGAAAACATTGATCCGATCCAGATTGAAAATACTGCGGACCACATGTACGCGAGAATTACCATCAATTGAAATCGTATCATCTTGGGTAGTTGTCTGAATGGGTTTCTATCGTCATCCATTATTAGATTGTAAGTTCTTACTAGCATTATGTATTTCCTTTTATAGTAAATTCACCGTTATCGTATTATTTGAGAGATTTTAGGTAAGCGATGATGTCATCGCGGTCCCTTTTTTTCTTTAGTTTTAAAACCATAGATGATCTCTTTTTAGTTTTTTGTTTCACAAACTTCCTAGGATTTTTGAGATATTCATCTAGATTCGGTTCTGACCAATTCCAATCCGCCCCTTTTAGGCCTCGATAGTTTTTAAAACCAGAAGCAGATCCAGCTTTTCTATTGAGCACTTTATACAAGGAAGGACCTATTTTATGCTTACCTTCCTTAACTGCGTGACAAGCCTTACATTTATTAAAGACTTTCTTACCTCGAGTGGGGTCCCCTTGGGCGCCGACGGGTGCGGCATAAACAAGAACACTAGTCATCACAATGGTTATCAATAAACGAATATTCAAAATTATCTCCTGTATTCTGGGTATTAATACGAACAAAGAACTCGATTGGATCAAAAGTTGTGTTATATCAATGGATATGAGAGTTATAATCGTAAGCATTTTTGTGTTTTTACTTATGGGTAATACAGAAACCAAAATATCGTTGGACAGCGTTTTGAAAAAATTTAGCTGGAAAAAAAGGGTGGTACTGCTGATAGCTGAAGACAGTGATACAGAATTAATAAACGGAGTAGACGTTTTTTTTAAAGAGGAAATCTGTCGAAATATTGATAGAAACCTCGAGCTATACAAGATTATTGGCAGTCAAATTAGTCAGTATGAAATACCAGAAAAATTTAGGCAAAAGAGAGGCATGTGGCTGATTGGTTACGACGGTTATGACAAAGCCTATTCGAGTGATCTTTCGCTGTTAGAGGAACTCTATCAGATCATAGATAAAATGCCTATTAGGCAGAATGAAATGTTAAATGGGGTTTCCAGCTGTGATTGAGTGTTTGAGTTAATGGAAGTATTTTGGGAATTCATAATCGTTCTTATTCTCTCGTTATTCCAATCTTTGTTCGGTATTGGTCTGCTTCTATTTGGCACCCCGACATTTTTGTTTATTGGTTACGATTTTGAGTCAACCCTAGCCCTGTTGTTGCCCATATCTGTAACTATAAGTTTTCTGCAAGTTGTTTATGAAAAGAGCTCCATTCGATCTTTGGCCTCAGAATTTAATATTTTTTGTTTACCATATCTGGTCATATTTTTATTGTTGGTGATTAATTTAGGAAATGTAATCGACACTAGAACTTACGTTGCTGCGGCACTTATCATATCATCTATACTAATTTTGAACAAAAACAGAACTATTGCGATTGATACTTTTATCCTAAAATATAGGAAACTAAGCCTAATTTTTATTGGTACGGTTCATGGCTTTACCAACATGGGTGGTGGTTTTTTGTCAATGTTTTCTACCTTAGTAACCGTTGACCGAGGGTCGGCAAGAAAATACATCGCCTTTGGGTACCTTGTTATGGGTACCCTCCAATATATTACTCTGTTAATATGTGGAACAAGGCATGTAGACTTGGCCAACCTTTACTATGTAATTGTTCCTCTCGTAGTATTTTTTCCTATCCAAAATCTATTCAACAAAATTGATGATTCGTTGTTCATGACCATAATTAATTGTATTGCGTTAATTTTCGGCTTTTTGGTTCTGGGTACTAGCTTCAAAACAATCTTTTAGTAGCTCACAGCTCTGAGCTAGGCCCCAGCAGATTTTTTGTTGTGGTGTCGGTTAAAGACCTCCATATATTCCTCTTTTGATATTTGTTTGTCTTTGTTGAGATCCAAATTTGTAAATGTTGACCCGTATTTGGACAATTTTGCGGCATTAAACTCGCCAGCGTTGATAAAGCCATCGCTATTGTTATCGGCTTTGTTAAAAATACTCATAGCTTTTTCCTGTGCAGAATGGGTGTGATCTCCGCCTCCACAGCTTCCAGCATAGAGTGAAGGACTAAAAGCTAGTACACTTGTAAACACTAATGTCGCCGTTAAATTTTTCATAGAAAACTCCTTTATTGGTATCTAAAGGATATATACGCGAGTTAACAATATTTGGATTAATTATGTTAGTATTGGCTGACAAATGAAAAATGGTTATTAAACCTTTCTTATCAATATTTATCTAGCACAGCATTTTTGGCTCGAAATTAAGGAAAGAAAGTATCAAAGTGGATTTGGTTTTAGAGTGTTTTACAAGAAAATATAGACAGTTTTCCGGGCGAGCTAGAAGAAAGGAGTTCTGGTTTTTTCAACTGGTCTACGTAATTATTTTAATATTAGCCTTTGCTGTTGATTGGGGTTTGGGTTCTTACGAGGAGGTTGACGGTTACGGGGTAGTCAGTGCTATTGCTTATATCGCTTTAATAATTCCTGGTATCGCTGTAGCCGTAAGAAGACTGCACGACACAAATAGAAGGGGCTGGTGGTTCTTACTTAATTTTGTTCCTATAATTGGAGCTATAGTTTACTTGGTTTTTGTGTGTCTAAGAGGTACTGATGGAGAAAATAGATTTGGACCTGATCCGTTGGCCAAGTAGCTATTTTTTCTAACAATTAAATTGATTAACTAAACAGACTGCCGAATAACTTTATCCAATAAATTTAGCAAAACTTTCTTGCGTCTTAATATGTAATGTAATAACATTACAACCTTAGAGAAAAATTTAATCTTCGGAAAGTAGATATGCCAAAACCATCCAAACCCAATGATCACGGTCATGCAAGCTGCGTATCAAAGGCAAAGACGCGTTTCGAGAGTCATCTTAAATCTAAAGGAAAGTCATTAGGGCGCAATGATGAACCAATATTATCCCTTCTCTTGTCCAACCATCGGGCTTTTGGAGCCTATGAGTTAGTTGAGAAATTATCAAAAATGGGAAAACGTGTTCAAGCTGTTCAAGTTTATCGTTCACTTGAAAAATTAATGGAACTTGGTGTAGTGCATAAATTAAGAACAAAGAATGCTTTTGTTGCGTGTTTTGAAGATGAAGCTTGCAACTCGCAACAGTTTTTCATTTGCGATGTTTGCGATGATGTCTCTGAAATACAAAGTCAGAAGTTGGATAATAGCATTCAAGACGCAGCAAGAAAAAATGATTTCTCGGTCAAACTGCCAAGTATTGAGATACTTGGGATTTGCTCGGAATGTGCAACCACATAAAAAAAATAATAAATCAATTTTGGGGAAGGAATATGAACAAGAGACTGGTTTACGTGGTTATGCTCTTTGCAGGTATTTTCTGCATAAGCGTGTGTGTTTCTGACGTGATTGTGGCAGGAGAAAAGGGGCATGCGCACGATCACGATCATAGTAAGAAAAAACACGGTAGTCTAAAACATGGCAGTCACAACCATGGTAAAAAGAGACATGATGGTCACACACACACGAAGAAACGACAGCTAGATAGCCACGAACATGGTGTCAGTGTTTTAAAAATAGCATCCGAAAAAAATATGATAGAAATGGAGCTTGAATCTCCAGCTGACGATATAGTGGGTTTTGAGCATGCCCCGGAAAATGCGCAGCAGAGAGAAAAAATATCAAAAGCTATAGCCGTTTTTAAGGATAAGGCAGGTCTATTTTTCCCCAACGTGGAGGCTCAATGCAAGATTACCAAAAACTCGGCCGAATTTGAGGCTGATGCGGGCTCGGGGCACGCCAGTTTTCACGTAAAGTGGCATTTGTCCTGCGCAAACCTGAGCAAAATTCAAGTTCTGTCGACATCGTTTTTTAAGATATTTCCGAAAGCTAAGGAAATAGAAGTTGAAGTCGTGTCAGATGCTGGTCAGAGAGATATAGAGTGGGATAGTGATCAAAATAAAATTAAATTGAAACTAACAAAATAATTTTTTAGCTAGAGCATGCCAAGAGTATGAGAATTAAACAAGACTACATCAATAGTATCCTAACGTTATGAACGGTCAACAAAGCATCTTACGCCTCCTTCTTGTGGGTTTGTTCCCTAGGTTAGCTGGCGCCGCTCTTATTTTGATAGCAATTTGGGCGGGCTTTTTTTGGGCCACTTACTCATCGGGAATTCTATGAGAACAGCATTGGCATTTGAAAATTTGACGCTTGGCTATGATAGCCAAGCTGCAGTTAATAACCTTGAGGCAGATATTGCGGAGGGGAGCCTAACAGCCGTTGTTGGTCCGAATGGAGCAGGAAAATCGACCCTGCTTAGGGGGGTAGTTGGAGCGCTTTCGCCGTTAGAGGGTAGGGTAGCCTTCGGTACATTGAGCCGCGATGATATAGCTTATCTGCCTCAACAATCAGAAATTGACTGGACATTTCCGCTGTCGGTGATTGATCTTGTTGCAATGGGCCTGTGGCATGAGATTGGTCCTTTTGGCCAGCTCGAAGGAGACCGTCTGGCTCGTGTCGAAGCGGCGCTGGCAGCAATGGGGTTGACGGGCTTTGAAAACCGCCCCATCGGGTCACTATCAGGTGGCCAGATGCAACGTACACTCTTCGCTCGGCTATTATTGCAGGATGCTAGTCTGATCCTACTGGATGAGCCTTTTACGTCGGTAGATGCTAGCACCATAGCCGTTTTGCTCGATTTGATTCAACGATGGCATGAAGAAGGCCTCACGGTACTTACTGTTTTGCATGATCACGAAACTGTTCGTACACATTTCCCCAAGACACTTATGCTCGCACGGGAGCTAGTAGCTCACGGTCCGACGGAACAGGTTTTGACTGCTGAAAATCAGTCTCGAGCCCTTGAAATGTGCGAGGCTTGCGATGGCCCGCCACATGTTTGCGGACGATCTGTGGCGTGATGTGGGATATTGTTTTTCAGCCGTTTGTTGAATTTGGCTTTATGCGCCGAGCTTTGCTTGGCTGTGTTGCCATCTCAGTTGGAGCTACGCCGGTTGGGGTTTTTCTGATGCTCCGGCGCATGAGTTTAACTGGCGACGCGTTGGCATGTGCAATTCTTCCAGGCGCCGCTATTGGTTATTTGATTGCAGGATTTTCGCTTGGCGCCATGACAATTGGGGGGGTAATTGCTGGTATGGCAGTAGCTCTGCTTGCAGGCTTAGTCACCCGCATCACAGTCCTACGTGAAGATGCGAGCCTAGCTGCCTTCTATTTAATATCTCTTGCCCTTGGCGTGCTAATTGTTTCAACGCGTGGCAGTAACGTGGACTTAATGCATGTACTATTTGGCACGGTACTAGCTCTTGATGACTCAGCGCTGATACTGCTCTGCTCTATCACGAGTTTGTCTCTTCTCACCCTTGCCGTATTCTTTCGACCTCTTGTCCTGGAGTGTGCCGACCCGCATTTTCTTCGCTCGGTCAGCAATCTCAGCGCGATAACACATTTTACTTTCTTGGCCCTTGTTGTCCTGAATCTTGTCGCCGGGTTCCATGGTCTTGGCACACTTATGTCAGTTGGAATTATGATCCTGCCTGCCGCCGCCGCACGTTTTTGGGCGTCTGGCATTGGCGGGCTTGTGTTTGTAGCGATTCTGAGTGCGATACTTGCGAGCATAAGTGGTCTCTTACTTTCCTATCATTTTAACCTGCCATCCGGACCAGCTATAATTCTCGTGGCTGGCATAATTTACGGTATATCTATAATTTTTGGCCCTGTCGGTGGCCTTGCGCTTAGGTTTATTCCCAGGCGTCAGCTTGAAACCTAATCATTACAGAAAGAAAGGAATGTGTTTAGATGTTGCGAAGATTTTTATTTGTTCAATTAATAACAGCTGTATTATTAGCGATGATGATGTTCGGCCCAGTGCGTGCCGAAAGCCAGCTTAAAGTGGTCGCCACTTTCAGTATCCTAGGCGATATGGTGCGGCAGGTAGGTGGCGACAGAGTAAAGGTTACATCCCTTGTTGGTCCCGACGGAGATACGCACGTTTACCGACCAACGCCAAAAGCTGCTAAAGCTATTGCGCAAACGAAGGTTTTGTTCATAAACGGACTGGAGTTTGAAGGTTGGATTGAGCGTCTTGTCGAATCCTCAGGATTTAAGGGTAGAATGATTACTGCTACCGCCGGCGTTGAAGCCCTTAAAATCGAGGAAGAAGGACATGACGACGATCATGACAAGCATGGTAAGAAGGGACATCATGACGATCACGACAAGCATGGTAAAAGGGACGGTCATGAACATCATCACCATGGTGAATATGATCCGCATGCTTGGCATAGTTTGGCTAATGCCCGCATTTATGTCCGCAATATTGTCGACGGATTAGCGGCAGCTGACCCGCAAGGTGCAAAATCTTATCGTGCGAATGCCGAGCGTTACATCAAAGAGATCACATCTCTCGAATTGGAAATGGAAAAAGCGATAAAATCGGTTTCTGCTGATCGGCGAAAAGTTATCACATCTCACGATGCTTTTGGGTATCTTGGATCAACCTATGGGATTAAGTTTTTGGCACCAGTTGGAGTCAGTACTGATGCAGAGGCATCCGCAGGAGACGTGGCAAAGCTTATCCGCCAGATTAAGAAAGAAAAAATATCTGCTATTTTTGTCGAAAACATCTCTGATCGTAGACTACTTGATCAAATTGTCAGAGAAACTGGAGCGAGGATTGGGGGAATTCTGTATTCGGATGCGCTCTCCAAGGGCACTGGCCCTGCGGCTACTTATTTGAATTTAATGCGCCACAATATCCGTACTCTAGTTAAAGCACTGGGTTCCTAATAAAACTTTGTGTAGGAACTTAGAATGAGATTGGCTGGCAAGAAAGATTAAGGAGTTCAAATTGCTAACCAAGGCCGAATCTCGCGGTAAAATCGTAACGAATGTCAGTGGCTATTATAATGAAATAGATATCTTGTTTACGGATTTTAGACAAAAGTTGTCTCAAATTCGTAAATCCAGTGTCCAGATGGCCATTTGGCAGCGCAGGTTGTCTGCGGACTTACAGGGTTGGCTGGAGTTGCTCGATGTT
Organism: Alphaproteobacteria bacterium MarineAlpha3_Bin7; assembly: GCA_002937995.1. Taxonomy (GTDB): domain Bacteria; phylum Pseudomonadota; class Alphaproteobacteria; order Rhodospirillales; family UBA2165. Next base: position 9,050 of record PTLG01000083.1, read on the forward strand.
GCTTGTTTACTGGATCTTCGTATTTTGGTTAGGACTAGTGATCTAAAATCGGCTTTGGGTGAGCTATTGAACGAGTGTAGTATGCCCGATGACGAAATGCGCTTAACTTTTGTTGAGGATATTGATAAGCTAGTTTCACTGTTCGCCGAGATTACTAGGAAGGAGTATGTGGATGTCCAGTTGCAGAGTATTAACAATGATGCCTGTTGGAAATTTCATAGAGATACTGTCAAAATGCGTCTCTTAACAACCTATCTAGGCTCGCCTACTGAGTGGGTTAATCAGCGAGATGCGGAAGAAGCATTGTTCAATCAGAAGGACTGCCAGGCTTTGATTGAGCGTTTTCAGCAGCACGAAGTTGGGATATTTAAAGGAAGTGTGCATGATGCTGGCAATGGTATCGTTCATCGTTCACCACCCATCGCAGGTACGGATTGTAATCGCCTCCTGCTTTGTTTAAATCAGCTTTCGGATATATCACCGGACCCATGGATTTAAAGTCTAGTGAAAGCTCTGCAGTAGTACTCTCAAATATTGATTTTTCTTGGGGACATTCACCGGATAACTTTCGTTTTGGTATAACTCATTTTGAGGTAAGTAGAGGAGAGAGCAATATTTTAGTGGCTCCCTCCGGAGCTGGAAAATCTACTCTTCTTGGAATAATTTGCGGAACCCTAAAACCTCTGAGTGGGAAAACAACAGTTCTTGGCCAGAATTTAGAAGACTATGGGGATAGAGTTCGCGATCGTTTTCGCGCCGATCACATGGGGATAATATTCCAGCAATTTAATTTACTACCCTATCTGTCAGCAATCGATAATGTCCTTTTGCCACTTAATTTTTCAGTGTCCAGAAAACGTGCCTGTGGCTCAACCCAGGCCCAGTGCTACATGGAAGCAGAGAGATTATTAGACGCACTGGAGATAGACTCAAAAACTTTAGCTAAAAAAAAGGCAGCTGAGCTTTCAATCGGACAACAGCAGAGAGTTGCGGCGGCTCGAGCATTCATAGGAGCCCCACAACTCATAATCGCAGACGAACCAACGTCCTCCCTTGACGAGGCGGTTCAATCTAAATTTATGGACCAACTATTTTTACAACATAAAGAAACTGGCTCAACGCTTATTATGGTAAGTCATGATTCTCGAATAACTCAGTATTTTGACAGTGTTACTCGGTTGGAGGAAATAGTTGCATAGAAGATAAGGAGGTGAGAGTAAGTGATTGTTCTAAGACTTGCATGGCAAAGTGTGTTGAATCGGAAATTTACAACGATTCTCACAATTTTGTCTATTGCAGTATCTGTTGTTCTTATTCTTGGTGTTGAAAAA
>PTLG01000084.1 GCA_002937995.1 Alphaproteobacteria bacterium MarineAlpha3_Bin7
AATATCACCCGCACGGGGATACTGCCATTTATGATGCTTTAGTAAGGATGGCTCAAGATTTCTCGATGAGATTGCCTCTAATACAGGGGCAGGGAAATTTTGGTTCGATGGATGGAGATCGTGCGGCAGCCATGCGTTATACTGAAGCACGTCTGTCTAAAGCAGCTCATTCCCTCATTGAGGACATAGATAAAGAGACCATTGACTTTCAGCCCAATTATGATGAGTCGGTGCAGGAACCGTCGGTTCTGCCAGCCCAGTTTCCAAACTTACTAGTTAATGGAGCGGGCGGCATCGCAGTTGGGATGGCTACGAATATTCCTCCACATAACTTAGGTGAATTAATTGATTCCTGTTGCGCTTTGATTGATGACCCCAATGTTTCTATAGAAGAATTAATTGATAAATACATTAAGGGCCCAGATTTTCCTACCGGTGGTATAATTTTAGGTAAGCAGGGTATTTTATCAGCATTTAAGACGGGCAGAGGTTCAATATCAATTAGGGGTCGGGCTACGATTGAGAAATCTGCAAAAGATAGAGAGGCAATTATAATTACCGAAATACCTTACCAGGTAAATAAATCCCGAATGATTGAGATTATCGCTGAAGCAACGAGAGACAAAAAGATAGAGGGTATATCTGATTTAAGGGATGAGTCAGATAGGGAGGGGGTCAGAGTTGTTGTTGAAGTTAAACGCGATGCTATGGCTGAAGTAGTTTTAAACCAGCTATATAAGTTTTCACCGTTACAAACAAGTTTTGGTGTAAACATGCTGGCTCTAAATTCTGGCCGTCCAGAACTTCTAAACATTAAGGAGATGCTCCTAGCATTTATAGATTTTAGAGAGGAGGTAATTACAAGGCGCACTGCCTTTGAACTGAGGAGGGCGCGTGACAAGGCTCACATTATGGCAGGGTTAGCTGTAGCCGTAGAGAATATAGATAATGTTATTAAATTGATTCGTGAAGCCAAGGATACAGATGAAGCTAGGAATAATCTTATAAAGACAAATTGGAAAGCTTCTGAAACCGAACCTTTGATAGAATTGATTGACGATCCTGAATATAAGGTAGTTAAGGGTAAATACAAACTTTCCGAGAAACAGGCAAAAGCAATTTTGGATCTCCGGCTTCATAGATTGACTGGCTTAGAGAGAACAAAAATTGGCGAGGATCTGAGAGAGTTATGTGCAAAAATTGAGGAGTATTTGAGCATCTTAGCCTCTAAGGAGCTTCTTTTCAAAATCCTTCGGGAAGAACTAATTAGTATGAGGGAGCAGTTTTTTTCAGATAGAAGAACATCAATTGAGGAGGGCGAGTTTGAGCAAGATATTGAGGACCTAATACAACAAGAGGATATGGTTGTAACAGTTTCTGACGGAGGGTATATAAAGCGAGTTCCCCTCTCTACCTATAGAGCTCAAAACAGAGGAGGCAAGGGGCGATCTGGTATGAGCACCAGAGACGAAGATTTTGTCTCAAACGTCTTTGTTGCCAATACTCATCAGCCTTTACTATTTTTCTCTACAAATGGCATAGTTTATAAACTGAAGGTTTTTAAGTTACCGCAAGGCACGCCCCAGGCTAGAGGGAAGGCAATGATAAACATACTTCCTTTAGATGAGGGCGAGACCATTACTACAGTAATGCCTTTACCAGAGGACGAGTTGGCATGGGAAGAGCTTTTTGTGGTTTTTGCCACTGCTTCTGGCGGTGTCCGCAGGAATCGATTGAGTGATTTTACCAATGTGATGGCTAACGGAAAAATAGCAATGAAGCTTGCGGATGGAGATCACCTGGTTAGGGTTAGAGTTTTTGGCGAAGACGATGATGTTTTTCTAGCTACCCGCTTAGGAAAATGTATTAGATTTCCCGTAACAGATGTTAGAGTTTTTAGCGGCCGCACTTCTACAGGCGTTAGGGGAATAAGGTTGGTAGCCGATGACGAAGTTATAGCTATGTCCGGGCTGCGCCATATTAGAACGGAAGTTTCGATACGTGACGAATATCTTCGTTCCGTCAATGCAAATAGGAGGTTGGCTGGCGGTGATTATACGGATCGTGATGAGGACAGAAAAAAGGACGAAGAGTTGGCTGCAAAATTATCGGAGGAAAATTTTGTTGAGATGGCGAAAGAGGAAGAGTTTATTTTAACAATTACCGCCGATGGGATGGGTAAGCGGACATCTGCTTACGATTATCGTGTTTCAAAACGTGGGGGCAAGGGGATTGATAGTATCGATTTAAAAAGGTTAGATAATAATACGACAGTCATTTCTGTTATCCCAGTTTTTCAGACTGATGAGGTTGTAATGGTCTCGGATGGAGGACAATTAATACGCCTTCCCGTAGAGGGTATTAGCTTTACTGGCAGAACTGCAAGAGGTGTTACTCTTTTCAAGGTGGCTGAAGAGGAGCGGGTAGTTTCGGTAAGTAGAATAAGGGAAGTTGTTGAGGGGGACATTCCTTCAGAGGAAAATACCGGGCCTAGTTAATACGTTATGAAGTTATGCTTGATCTTTGGTCGATCGTTAATTTTGTTACTTAGACCAATATATAGGAGGCTTTTATGGGTAACAAAACAGGTATTTACCCGGGAACTTTTGACCCAGTAACAAATGGTCATATGGATATAATAAATCGTGCAAGCAATGTAGTCGATAATTTGATCATAGGTGTGGCAGTAAATGATGGTAAGGGACCTCTTTTTACTCTTGATGAACGCGTAAAGATGATTGAGGGGGAAATAGAGCAATCAACTGAGATAGGTGATTGTAATTTAGAGGTAAAATCATTCGAAGGTTTGTTAACAGAATTTGCCACATCCTCTGGAGCCTCTCTAATTATCCGAGGGCTCAGAGCTGTCTCAGATTTCGAGTATGAATTTCAGATGACAGGTATGAATACAAAATTGGAACCTAATATAGAAACTGTTTTTCTAATGGCCTCTGAAGGTGAGCAATTTATTTCTTCGCGTCTAGTTAAGGAAATTAATTCATTGGGTGGTGATATTAGTCATTTCGTAAGTGAAAATGTGAGAACAAAATTAATTGATAAGGTTTCAGCAAGGAATTAGTATTAGGACAAAAGTTGGGCCGATCTAAAGGTCAATGGCGTGTTTCAATATTATAGGGTGCTTGAAATTGCTTCCTCTGATCTGTAAAAGGTGGATTATAACATAGTGGGTGCTTAGCTCAGTTGGTAGAGCGCGTCCCTTTTAAGGACGATGTCGCAGGTTCGATCCCTGCAGCACCCACCACAATCGCCAAATTTTGATTTTTTTTCTTCTGTGACATTATAGCTAGGTCGTAAGGCTTGTAGGCTTAGGGTTACAGATCTATGCTAGTAAGGACTAGTATACTATGGACACGCCCTGCAAATAGCTTGAAGGGGAGAGAGACATTGAACCTTGAGTCAATAGTAGAGAATTTTTCTCTGCACTCTAAAACCAAAGAAGTGGCGACCATGGCAATGGGAGGATAATAAATGGCTGATAGAAGAACAAAAAAAGGTAAAGAGTTTCACGAGGGAATAAAGGGATTAAAATTTGTATTCTGGCTTGTAGTAATTTTTGCTTTAATTGGGGGAGTAAACTTTATTGTTAATCTTTTCTAAGAGCAGAGGATTTAACGGATATATCAGGGGTGGGTGATAAACTGGCAAGAACACTGATGGATAAACTTATGACTCATCAGTCGATTCAAAGTGCATCGGCTAAAGATTTAACTCGTATACCGGGGCTGGGTATGGATCTGGCTGAGGCAATTAAGAGGCGGATTGGTTAGTCACAAAAGATACACCATCTCGCTGTGGCAAGAGTGTGACAAATAAAATGGACTAATTTGGGGTCTGTGAGTGGGAGTAGGCCAGCTAAAATGTTTGTCTTATGCTGGTCGCTATCAAAATTGAAAACACCTGTCCCTTTTAAGTACGATGTCGCAGGGTCGATACCTGCAGCACCCACCATATTTACAGAAATTATTTTTTAAATTTATTATTGAAAAAATAATAATTATTGGCTATGATTGGGCTAACGCCGATTTGAAAAACAGATTGCGGGCGTTTTAAAAGTGCAGCTAAAGAGTTGGAACCGCCCCAGCAAACAGCTGCGGGCGTTTTTTGTTGGATTGATCCACCTAATGGATTGGGGATTTGATTTTCAGCTTGTGCCCCCGGACATTCCGTTCACAGCACTAAAGAGAGGACGCAGAAATGTCTTTAGATGTTAATAGACGTAACTTCTTAAAACTTATATTTACCACAACATCAGCAGCCGCCGTTAGCGGGCTTCTTCCGCATTGGCCGGCAGAAGCTCTCAGCCGTCCCATAATGGAACCGGTGGAGTTTACTGATGACGGATATGGGTATCTAATAGATCCAACCATGGAATATTATGATACCGCCTTCCCCACATTTCGAGAGTGGCTTGGTCTTGAGGGATTGACTCCAAGGCAACTTAAGAAACAGCTTAAAAGGGAAGAACGGAGGTTTGAACACCTTATTTCTGATTCAGGTGACTGGGATATGACGGAAATTCAGGCGTGGCTGGACAGTGATCTGGAGCCAGAAGATATGGGTCTTTTGGAGGGAATGAGTTACACACCCTATGGTCCGCCAATTGAGTTCTATGAGCAAATTTCTCCAGAAGATAGCTACAGTATTGGTCTTACTTTGGTTGAAGGGGATCACCCAGGTTCCAGTTTTGCCGGTGTACAACTCTTCAATACACCCAGAGACACCAACCGTGAATTACAAAGACTTGGCATTAATGTTGTCGTGAGGGAGGGTTGATTCTGATGGCGGGAATTACAAAATTTACTTTGGTGGACACTCCGGAGAAGTTGCGTCTAGCAGAGCCGGAGGGCAGCTCAATATCGATATTGATGGGAGCAAATCTCGTTAAATCCAAAAAGGTGACCAAGCTCAAATCGACAAAAAAGAGAAAGGAGAATAAAGATGGCTAAAGTTGCATGGAAAACGGCATCTAAGGACGATCCTATCTACACTGGGAAAGTAACTTTTTTTTCCCATAACAGGAAAAAGGAAGCCGAGGTTTGGGTTGAGTCCATGTCATTCTCTAAACCAAAAAAACTGAGGAGGTCTTTTCAAATGTAGTAAAAAAGTTCAGACAAGTTTGACATGTATGGGTTAAATATTAAAATATTGTGTATTACTTTAACTATTAATTATTGTTTGGGCCATTAAACAGAGCTTTGTCTCTTTTCAATATAATTAGGAGGTTTCTGATGTCGGGCGGATATGCAAATTTTGGAATTACTGGGGTAGACTGGCAGCAAAGAATAAATTGGGATCGGCTAAGAAATTACCGTATAGAGAGAGCGCGGCAAAAGATGAAGGAGCATGGGATAGGAGCTATGCTTCTAATGTACGATGAAAATGTCAGGTACGTGACTAGTACATTAACACCTGGTTGGAATCGTCTAAAACCTGGATTAAGATATGCAATGTTATGTGGAGATGGTGCTCCAGTATTATTTGAGCAGGGTGATATTGGTACTCAAATAGAGCGACATTCGCCCTGGATCCCTCCAGAAAATATCAGGTATTCCTATGCTTGGATTAAGGGTGCAGCCGGGCCAGCTTCTGATCAGCAGGTGAAAAAATTTATTGATGCGGCTAAGTATGAGATGAAAAGGCACGGGGTTGAAGGTGAAAAGCTGGGTGTCGATTTTATAGATATTAATATGCTCAATGCATTTGAGGAAGAAGGTATCACTTGGGTTGATGGGATGACGCCAATGATGCAGGCTCGGGCCGTCAAAAATGAGGACGAGCACGAATGTATGCGGATTGTTGGTGCTATCGGTGACGCTGCTCACTGGGAAACAATGAAATTTTTAGAGCCTGGCATTACCGAGAATCAGGTAACGGCGCATATTATGCAATTTTTGTATTCAATACCTGGTATGGAAGATGTTGAGGACGTTATAGTCTCTTCGGGACCAAATACTTGGCCTAATTGGCGAAATTTTTCTGACAGAATAATTCAGCCAGGAGATATTGTTTTTATGGATTTGGCTGCTCTAACTTGGAATGGGTATAAGTCATGTTATTATAGGACTTATTGTGTGGGAGCAGAGCCAACAAAAGAACAGAACGAATATTACTCTCGTGCTCTGGAATGGTTGCAGGCGTCTATTGATGCTGTTAAGCCGGGTACAACTACTCGTGAGATTGCTGAAAAATGGCCATCAGCTAAAGAAATTTGGGGCTATGAAGAAGAAGACCAGGCTGCGGCAAATTTATGGGGCCACGGTTTGGGTCTTGCTCAGTATGATCCGCCAGTTATTTCACGGATATGGTCTTTGGATCATCCAATAGAAATTGAGGAAGGGATGGTTTTTGCCCTAGAAACGCAGCACGGCAAGCCACTTGAATGGGGCTGTAGGATCGAAGAGATGGTTATTGTTCATAAGGACGAAACAGAGTTAATTACTCATTTCCCAATTGATAGGATAATGCCTGTCAAGGTCCTGTAACTGCGTCAAATAAAATATTTGTTTTATTAATTTAAGCTCTCAGACATATCTCTTAGAGCTTAAATTTTTGTATAATATGTGTCTGGGATGAATTTATGAGAAAATTAGTATTAAGCTTAAATGATAAGGAAGCTGCAAATGCCGAATTATTTGGCCCCAAGGCGGCAAACCAAGCAGCTCTAGGTTTGGCAGGACTCCCCATTCCTAATGGGTTTTGTGTTAGCGCCGAAGCCTATCGAATGCAACTAAGAAAAAATAATTTGTTAGAATTAATAAATAAGTTGCCCCAGGCTGACCTCATGGAATCAAGGCTTCTGACTAACGAAATCAGAATGTCGTTGTTTGACAGCCCAATACCTGAGGAAATCTCTGATGTTTTATTAAAATCTAGGGAAGGGTTATGTGATAACGTAAATACACCAATTGTAGTGAGGTCCTCCGCCTTGGTCGAAGATAGAGAGGGGTCAAGTTTTGCTGGCCAATTTGAGAGTTTTTTAGGACTTTCAGGAGAAAAGGAATTTTTGACAGCGATCCGAGCTTGTTGGGCTGCATTGTGGTCAGTTAGGGCACTTAGGTATATGGGTTCCCACCAGATAGATCCGTCATCGACAGCCATGGGTTTATTGGTGCAGCCCTTAGTCAATGCAATATCCTCTGGTGGAGGCCTAAGTAAAACAGTAAATGGTGAAATGATATTAAGTGCCACCTGGGGCCTTGGAGAGGCTATAGCCCAAGGTGAGGTGGTGCCAGACAGATATGAATTAGATTCAGACCTAAATATTTTACACGTTGAGATGGGTCGTAAGACCCATAAAGTTGGTTGCCATCTACATGATGGTGAGGCGTCTTCTGTAGTTTCCAAAGATGACCGAAAAAAGAGGTGTTTAAGTGATGATCAAGTTAGAGAATTAGGTGCGTTTTTACAGAGAGGGGAAGATTTGATAGGAATGCCTGCAGAAATAGAATGGGCATGCGATAAAGAGGGATTCAAGATGCTGCAGGTAAGGCCCCTAAATACTACTGAGATTAATGAGAAAGATGAAGTTTGGGCAAATCATCCAGGTGTTAGTGGGCATCCGGGCGGAATAGGCTGGGCATCTGGAAAGGCGTGTGTGATCAATTGTGAATGTGAGTTAAATAGAGTTGCACCAGGTGATATATTAGTGACTCAAGTCGCGGGGCCCTCTATTAGTCAGATATTACCAATGGTTGCAGGAGTTGTTACAGAGCTCGGCGGAAGTACCTCCCATTTGGCTTCCCTAGCTCGGGAGAGAGGCATCCCGATGGTGCTTGGGGTGTTAGATGCTACTCAAAATATTCCAGATGGTTCCAATGTTGCGGTCGATGGGGTAACTGGCACTGTTAAGTGGTTGGGAACCAATTAAGTGCTCAAATATAAAGATTCTATAGTAAAAAGGTATTTATTCTTGTCACAATAATTTTATCAAAATATGGTACCTAATATAATAAAGGTTTAGGCACTAAATTGGAATATTATTGAAGGAGAAAGTTGTTATGTCCTTGATTACACCTGTAAAGAAAGATGACGCCCCGGCGGAGGTGAAGGAAAAATTGGAAGGGATCGAGCAGCAATTTGGGATGGTCCCGAACGGTGCTGCCGTAATAGCCCACTCAAATTGTAGCTTGGATATGTTTTTGAAGATGCAAGGTTCCCTGGCTGAGGGAGAGTTAAACGAAACACAAAGAGAAATGATTGCTCTAGCAGTTTCCCAAGCCAATGAATGTCGATATTGTGTATCTGCTCATACTGAGTTCTGCTCAGGCTTAGGACTTGATACTGCGGACATAATAAAATCACGTTTGTGTGAAGCTGACAACCCAAAGGACCAGGCTATGCTCGACTTGGCTGTAGCTATTGTTGAGAATAAGGGTGGAGATGTTGAAGGGCAGATTAAGGATGCGAGAGATAATGGGCTGACCGATGGCCAGATCATTGAGGTAGTTTCAAACGTCATTAATACTTTCTATGGTAATTATGTAAACAAACTTGCAGAGACTGAAATAGACTTTCCTGTCTGCAAAATGGATTTATAATTATTTTAGATTAAAGGGGGTAGGGTTTTGTTTTTTGCTGCCCCCCCACCTTCTGCTAATGGCTCAGTTTTGATTGTTGCTGTTCCTTGCAACAAAATTACTATTTTCTGGAAATTTGTTAGTTTAAGAATTTCCTTTTTATAGATCATAACTAACTAATAGATATATTTTTCCAAAAGCTATGCTAGTATTGACTTTACTGTTTTTAGCTACGGGAGCTGGAGATATAGGTAATATTGAGAGCCATGTTATAGAACGAATTAATTCTGCAACAGTTGATCTTCAGCCGTTCCCCCATTTTGTTATTGATAAAGTGTTCCCAGAAGATTCATATCCTGATCTATTAAATAATTTACCAGATGACGATGAATTTGTATCTCCAGATGAATGCAGATTTGGTCTTGGATTAAATGCCGAAGGTTTCGTAAGGCTTGGTAATAGAAAGCGTAATTACTGGGAAAGTTTGTCGGCTTGGTTGTTGTCTGAGAAATTTATGCTTTCTGTTTCGTCCATATTTTATTCTCACCTAAAGTTAAGATTCTTTGGGAGTGAAGAGGTTCAACTTAAGTCCTCAGCGTCTCTAGGCCGCTCAAAAACAGGGTTTTTGCTTGGCCCCCATACAGATTTACCTCATAGGGTAATTACATTAGTTTTTTATCTTCCAAAAACCAAAACACATTTGGAGAGTGGCACTTCAATCTATAAATCAAGGGATCCCGATTTTAAGTGTGTTGGGGGGCCACACCATGAATTTAGTAATTTTTATAAGGTTTCTACCATGAAGTATTTACCTAATACAGTATTTGGTTTTTTTAAAACCGATCAATCTTTCCATGGAGTCGAGCCTTGGGAGGATGCACAATTTACTCGAGATACTATGCAATATGAAATATCTGACCCCAATAGAGCTGCCTATTATTGAAAAAATAAGCTACGCTAACTCATGGGAATGAAGCAAATAGTGGTTAGCAAATAGTGTCATTACGAAATTTACTGTGTCTCCTCCAATATAGCGTCGGTCGGTTTCAAATGGCTTGGGAAGAAAATCAGTAATTAATTCGTAGGCAGGAAAATAGTAGATATTTTCGTCATTGGAAAATTTACTTAAGACATCCTCTAAGGCTACCCTTAAAATAGATTTAGACACTGTATTAGCTACGGTGCAGCTTACATCTCTAAACGTAGCCTTTAATGGTACTGGGGATAGAGTAAAAATTATAGAAGACTCTGTAACATATTTTCTAATTAGTTGAATTACATATAGTAAATTATCAAAATTTTCTTTAACAGTTGTAACACGAAAATCATGTATGTTTGGGTCATAATCACCTACAGACTGGGCTGTTTTATAGACTTCCCCTGTCTTTTTGTTATACCAAACCTCTGATATACCTAGGGTAATAATAAAAACATTAGATTTTTTAAAAGCTTGTCTCGTTCTTTCTATTGAGAGAGACATTTTTTGATTGTGCTGATTTACAAATTCATACTCATCATTTTTTTCATTATCATTATCAAACAATAATGTGAAAAGTTGCCTAAGTATAAAAGTATTAAAAACTTCATCCGAAAAGGATGCAGTAGGAACGTTGCCATTATACTCATCGTTTAGGATAGGCACGTTGAATCCATTATGGCGCAAAAAGGTTGATATATTTCCCGTGAAGCAGCTGCCGATCGTAATAATATTGTCAGACTTTTTAATAAACGGCTTGGAGGGCGTTAGGCCCTCCATAATATATTTATCAACTGCGTTCAATTCTGAGATTTGACTTTCTGTGGGGTACATATT
>PTLG01000085.1 GCA_002937995.1 Alphaproteobacteria bacterium MarineAlpha3_Bin7
TTGCTCCCCTATGTCCATGATGCATTTTGCTTGTTTTACAGCCCAATGCTAAAGCAAGAATTTGATGCCCTAAACAAATACCAAAAATGGGTAAATTATTCTGCAGCAGTTGCTTGACTGCAGGAACAGCATAAATACCCGTCGCTTCGGGGTCACCGGGGCCATTGGATAAAAATACCCCAGAGGGTTTAAAGGACATTATTTCTCTAGCCGAAGTCTTTGCTGGCACAACAATTACCTCACAGCCAAGTGAGGATAGACACCTCAGGATATTATGTTTGGCGCCAAAGTCAATTGCTACAACTTTGAATTTTGTATCAGTGATTTTGCCGTAACCACTGCTACTATTCCAGGTAGTCTCATTCCAGGTGTAGCTTTTTTTACAGGTTACCTTCTCTGCTAAGTCTAGTCCTAATAGACCAGGAAATTCATTTACAACCCTTATAGCCCTATTGATATCTATTCCAGATGAGTTGGGGTAGGCTATCAGTCCATTAATGAATCCGCTATCCCTTATTTTGCGGGTTAGTTGGCGAGTGTCTACACCCGTAACTGCTGATAATTTATTTGAGACTAGCCAATCATTGAAACCCTCGCTAGCTCGCCAATTTGAGGGGGTGGTTATATCATTAGCAATTATGCAACCTCTGACACTAGGCTGTTTGGTCTCGGTATCTTGGTTATTGGCTCCTACGTTTCCTACATGCGAACTTGTAAAGGTTACTATCTGGTCGCAGTATGATGGGTCAGTCAATATTTCTTGATATCCTGTATAAGAAGTATTGAAGCATACTTCGCCAACTGTATCTTTATAGTCTTGGCCACTCAACCCAGCTCCATATCCCCAAAAAACACTGCCGTCTTGTAATACTAATGCTGCGTTACATTTTTCAGGTTGCAAGGGGGCTGGCCCACTCCAATGGCTATCTTCGTGCATTGTGGGAACTAAATATCCTTAAATCATGAGTGATTAATTTACCAAAAAACCTATCGTAAGATAAACCCAATTTGGGTTTGCCGCAAGAATAGATACTTGAATACCAATTAAAATATAAAAAGTTTCAGATAAAAACCATAAACACTATTTGACTCTTGCTATGTAAAATGGTTGCCTCCTCACTTACCTAATGAAAACAAATCCAGGGAACATTTACCCATGCTACGTTCTAAATTGAACGACGCTTTAAAACATTCTGTTAAAAATAAAGATAAGATAGCAGTTTCTACACTGAGATTAATCCTGGCGGCATTAAAAGACCGAGATATTGCGCATCGCACCGTCGACGCAGATGATGATGGTGTGGGAGAGCCAGAAATTCTTAAACTATTGCAGGCAATGATAAAACAAAGAAAAGACAGTATAGACGCTTATTTAAAAGGTGGACGTAAGGATCTGGCTGACAATGAAGCGGAAGAGATAGAAGTTATTAAGCGTTTTCTGCCAGAACAAATGTCAACCAAAGAGGTTTCAGATGCTGTTGAAGATGTTATTAGCAAGACTGGTGCCAAATCTATCAAAGATATGGGAGCGGTTATGGGGGTACTAAGAACTGATTACTCCGGTAGGATGGATTTTGGAAGCGCTAGCAGTTTGGTTAAGGAAAAACTAAGTTAATATAATCTTACCTCGCGATAAAGACAGTATAACCCTCTGCACTGTGGATAATTTATACTTAAAACCTGTGAGTTATTAGAAGGTTGTTGAAAACTTTGGTGGATAATTAATGGGTAGTGTGGATAACTGTAATTTTTAACATTTCACTAATGCAATTGATTGAAAAAAAAACTATATTAAACATATGTCGTATGTTTGTATTCCCAATATTCTCAATTTAGTTTTTGTGATATAGAAGATAGAAATGGCGTTTCCCTCATTTTTCCTTGATCAGGTTAAAGACCAGGTAGGTTTGGCGGACTTCATCGGTAAACGGGTAAAACTTATCAAAAGGGGTCGTGATTTTTTAGGTTTGTGTCCTTTTCATAATGAAAAGACACCCTCTTTTACGGTCAATGAAGAGAAGGGTTTTTTCCATTGCTTTGGTTGTGGGGAACACGGGAGTTTGTTTGATTTTGTTATGAAGATTGACAATATGAGTTTCAGGGATGCTGTTGAGAGATTGGCAGAGGATGCAGGAATACCCGTTCCGGAACTCAACACAAAATCTAAAGAACAAATATCACGACAAAAACGGGCTTTCGACCTTCTAGAGCACGCAACTTGTTTTTATGAGGAGAATTTGACTAAAGGCGAGGGACACGGTGCATTTCAATATCTTATTGGAAGAGGATTGAATAAAGAAATCATTAAAAAATTTCGTCTCGGTTTTGCTGGACCAGGGTCAACAATATTGAAGGATACTTTTTTGCGACGGGGTTTTGATGAAAAATTGATGCTTGATGTAGGATTGATTGTTGAATCAAAAAAAGGTGGAAAACCCTATGATCGATTTCGGAATAGAATAATTTTTCCAGTTGAGAACATAAGTGGAAAAATTATTGCTTTTGGCGGCAGAGTAATGGGAGACGGTGAGCCAAAATATCTTAATTCACCAGAGACCCAACTATTTCAGAAGAGAAACAATCTTTATGGCATGCGAGAGTCTATAGATTATATAAGAAAGAATGGAGAAGCGATTGTTGTTGAGGGATATACGGATGTGATTGCACTGCATCAGCATGGATTTCCTGGTTCAGTATCACCTTTAGGTACTGCCTTAAGCGAATCCCAAATGCAGCTAATTTGGAAGTATTGTAGGAATCCGGTGCTTTGTTTTGACGGGGATATTGCTGGGTCACGGGCAGCAGTTAGAGCGGCTGAAAGAGCATTACCACTGATTAAACCAGGCCTTAGTCTTAATTTTGTGGTTCTTGATGAAGGTCACGACCCAGATAGTATTTTGACTTCTAAGGGCGCCAGCGGTTTTGAAAATGTTCTGTCAAAATCTATCACATTGTCTGATCTGATATGGAAAATAGAACTGCAATCAAATAAACTCGAAACGCCAGAAGAGAGATCATGGTTAGAAAAAAGACTTGAAGAGAAAACGTCACAGATTGTCGACCCAAGTGTAAGAAAATATTACCAAGATGAGTTCAAAAATCGGCTTTGGCGTCAGTTCCGGTATTTTAGCTCTAGTAAGAAGCCAGGACGTTATAGAGATGATCGCTTTGAAAACAACAGACAGCTACCTGCCATGTCGGGCGTGAAAGCCAGTGTGGATTCTAAATTTTTATCTGAGGCAATACTTGTTTACACCGTTATATCTCACCCTGGGTTGTTTCACAGATTTGCCGAGTCATTAGGCACGCTCTCATTTGACAATGACAAACTTGACAAGTTGCGTCAGGAAGTATTAAAGACTTTTGCGGCTCCTGATGTTTTGAAAGCGGAACCAGCGGGGGAGGATGGTAAAACTTATGTAAAATCAATTTCGGCGTCGCTGGGTGTTGATGAGAATATTCAGAACCAAGTATTTTCGCATGCAAAGTTTGCCCGACCAGAAGAGGATGATGAATTTGCCAGAGTTGGGTGGGAGCAACAGTTGCGTATTTACCGGCGTGAGCAAATTTTACAGGAAATAGAGGCTACTAAGAATCGGCTAAATGATAGGATGAATAACGAAGATTTAGAATTATTAAAGCTCCTTAAACAACAAGTCATAGAAATAGAAGAAGCCAGTTTTCTTCTGGATGATAGTAATTCTGAACCAAAAGGCAGTAAAAGTGCGGCTTAGTTAATAGAATAGAGAGTATTATTACTGCACTATTATAATACTGTAAGTTTTTAAGAGAATGTGCCTAAGGATGGTACTGACATTTTGAATTGGTTGTGAGGTAATAATGGCCAGAAAGGCGAAAGAAAACAAAAAAGATAACTCTGATAATGTAGGCGATAGCCCATTATTGGATTCTGCAAACATTGATGTAAAAAAAATTATATCCTTAGGAAAAGAGAGGGGTTTTGTCACATTTGACGAATTAAATGCTGCCATGCCGCATGGGCAGGTTTCGTCGGAACAGATAGATGAAGTTATGTCTATGTTACAAGATGCTGGAATAAGTGTTGAAAATGAAGATGGTGAGAGCTCTGAAAGAGATGAAGAGAAAGAGGAGGAGACTTCCCAAGGAAATGTGGATAGCGATGCTGGACGAAGTGATGATCCAGTCAGAATGTATTTGAGAGAAATGGGAAATGTTGAACTACTCTCTAGAGAGGGTGAAATTGCGATAGCAAAGAGAATTGAGGCTGGCAGAGAGATGATGATAGGGGGTATTGTAGACAGCCCGATGACAATTAGGGCCATCTTGCAATGGAGAGACGCTTTAGACGAAGGATTGATGCTTTTGAGGGATATTATTGACCTGGATGCCACCTATACTGGTCCCAAGGAGGTGGGGTCAGAGGGGGTGGTGGAAAATAATATTTTGTCAGAAATTACCCTTAATTTGGCGTCTCAAAATACTGAAGAAAACGATGATAAGCCTCTACCAAATGGATCCTCAAGTGCTGAGAATGAGGAAAAAAAGAAGCAAGCCCAGCAGGTGGAGGTTGGCGAAGACGACGAAGGCGAAAATAGTGACGCTGATGAGGGGGATGAGGAAGAGGAAGACGAAGAGGAGGGTGATGAAAGTAATATTTCTCTTGCTGTTATGGAAGAGGCCCTTTTGCCCGAAATCCTCAAGAAATTGGACTTGATAAAGTCAACATTTAGTAAGGCCAGCCGCGCTCAAAATAAGAGGCTAAACACTATAAAGGAAGGGAAGGAGCCTACCTCCTCAGCTTTAAAGCGAATAGATGGTTTTAGAGATGAATTGGTAGATTTGATGGAGGGGGTTCATCTTAATAATCATAGGATAGAGTATCTAGTTGGTCACATGTATGATCTTAATAGGAAGCTTGTCAGCTTGGAAGGGGGGCTCCTTCGTATGGCTGTTGCCTCAAAGGTGAAAAGAGCAGAATTTTTGGAACAATACTATGGAAATGAATTAGACCCCAACTGGCTTAAGAGAGTTACTAAACTGACCAGTAAGGGCTGGAAAGATTTTACGAAAAATAATCGTGACAAAATCAAAGAAATTAGGTCAGAGATTGAAGGGGTGGCAAATGAGAGTGGCTTGCCTGTATCTGATTTTCGTCGAATTGTTGCCACCGTTCAAAAAGGTGAGCGGGAGTCAGCCAAAGCGAAAAAGGAAATGATAGAGGCTAATTTGAGGTTAGTGATTTCTATTGCAAAAAAATACACAAATAGAGGACTCCAATTTCTTGACTTAATACAAGAGGGAAATATTGGCCTAATGAAGGCAGTAGATAAATTTGAGTATCGGCGCGGATATAAATTTTCAACATACGCAACATGGTGGATTAGGCAGGCAATTACTCGGTCAATTGCAGATCAGGCGCGAACTATTCGAATACCGGTTCATATGATTGAGACTATTAACAAGTTAGTTAGAACTTCGAGACAGATGTTGCATGAAATTGGTCGAGAGCCGACCCCTGATGAACTTGCTACCAAATTATCCATGCCTGTCGATAAGGTTAGGAAAGTGCTTAAAATAGCTAAGGAACCTATTAGTTTAGAAACTCCTATTGGCGACGAGGAGGATAGCCATCTGGGTGATTTTATTGAAGATAAAAATGCTATACAACCCCTTGAGGCAGCGATCCAGGGTAATCTTAGGGAAACCACCACTCGGGTATTAGCTAGCCTAACGGCCCGTGAGGAGAGAGTGCTTCGAATGCGTTTTGGTATAGGCATGAATACGGATCACACCTTGGAAGAAGTTGGCCAACAGTTTTCTGTTACTAGAGAAAGAATACGTCAGATAGAGGCTAAGGCTCTTCGAAAGTTGAAACACCCAAGCAGATCGAGAAAATTACGAAGTTTTCTAGATCATTAACCATATGCGTAGCGATTAAATTCTTAGTTGAAGAAACTTAGGTGAAGTAACTCTTGAGAGTTCGAAACTATTAAGGGAATTGGAAATGCAGTTTCAAGAGGGTGGCATAAATACTTTTGACCCACAAAGGGCTACGGAGGGATACACATTATTTGCGCCCCTTAGGCACGACAAAGCTTACCTGATGGATATGGAAGGGAATATAATAAACCAATGGACCTTGAACGAGGGTGGGGTAAATCGCTGTCAACTTACTGATGAAGGGCATCTTTTTATAGCCGAAGGCTCCAAAGATGGGCCGCCTCTCTACGCGGGAAAGGGCGGGCGTCTTCGGGAGTATAATTGGAATGGTGAGATAGTCTGGGAACATCACGATGGCAATCAGCACCATGATGCACGCCGACTACCCAACGGAAATACGATTTATATTGCTTGGGAGCCGCTCGATAAGGAGTCCGCAAAAAGGGTGAGAGGTGGAATACCCAGAACTGAGAAAGACGGGATAATATATGGTGATGTATTTAGAGAAATTACCCCTGAAAAAGAGATTGTTTGGGAGTGGCGGACTAAGGAAATGGACATAGAAAATTACCCAATTTGTCCGTTGTGTCCAAGGGCAGAATTTGCTCATGCCAATACCGTTTCTCCTCAGCCAAATGGCGACATTCTAATAAGTTTTAGGGTCCTTAATACTTTGGTACTTGTTGACAGGGCAACAAGAAAGATCAAGTGGGAGTACAGGGATTTAAGTTTTGGTCATCAACATGATTGTCATTACTTGGATAATGGAAACATTTTGTTGTTTTGTAATGGGTTTCATGGGAGGGACGTGGACATGGCGTCTTCGATTAGGGAATTTAACCCTAATACAGGTGAAACTGTTTGGGAGTACAAAGCTAAGCCCTACTCCAGTTTCTTTTCCGCAAATATTTCAGGCGTTCAGCGTCTTTGGAGCGGAAACACGCTGATTTGTGAAGGATACAAGGGATGTGTTTTTGAAGTTACAAAGGAAGGGGAGATCGTGTGGGAATTTGTTAATCCTTATTTGTCACCCCATCCAGCATTTGGAACAACTAACTGGATTTTTCGGGCGTATCGTTATGCCCCTGATGCTCCGCAACTAATGAGTCTTAGGAACAAAAATTAGCTATTTTTTTTAAGTTTTTTGTGGTTCTTTACCACCTCTCCAATGATAAAATTAAGAAGCCGTGAGATGAAACCTGGTTTTATCCCAGCTTTGGCAGATAGTCGCTCTAATCGCGCTCTCTGCTTTGCTTCTCGGTTTTTATCGCTCGCTGGCAAATTATAGTCAGCTTTAAGTTTTCCTACTTTTTCTGTTATTTTGAAGCGTTCAGCGAGAAGGAATACCAGCATAGAGTCTATGTTATCTATGCTTTCTCTATATTCATCTAACTGATTCTTAACTTCTTTTTTCATTTTTCTGTCCTAATGGTGTAAAAGAAAAGGTACTAGCATTTTTTCGAGCGACCTAGCAAAACTATTGCAAACCTGTTTGTTTTGTTAAACAAGATATAGTGTATCTAAGTTTAGGGATTGTAAAACCTATGTCAAATCGGGTCAGACTGTTTGTTGAAACTAGTTTGCGTAAAGACGGTATCATTCCGCTTAACGACAAACAAATGCATTATATAACAAAAGTAATGCGCTTAGGCTTAGGAAACAAATTAGTCGTATTTAACGGTAAGGATGGAGAGTGGCATGCAGAAATTATACATATATCTAAAAGGCTCTGTAATATAAAAATAATAAGATTTGTTGGTAAAAGTGAAAACGAGTCAGATATTTCCCTTGTTTTTTCTCTATTGAAAAGGGGGGCGACCGATTTGTTGGTGGAAAAAGCTACTGAATTGGGTGTTTCTCGCTTATGTCCTATGATAAGTAAAAGAACAAATACCTTTAAGGTGAATGCTAATCGATTAAAAGCTATATCTATAGAAGCCTCTGAACAATGTGGAAGAGTAACAGTTCCGATAATAGAACAGCCAAAAACCTTGGGTAACATACTAGCTGAATGGCCGCGGCAAAAAGGCCTTTTGTTTCTTGATGAGTCAGGCTCAGGTAAACCTATACTGGAGGTTTTGAGGGAAAAAACTAGTTGGCAAGCCCATGCCATTTTAGTTGGTCCTGAAGGTGGTTTTACCCCTGCCGAAAGGGACAAAATGCTACAAAATTCCTTCATAAGACCAGCTACACTAGGAGAGCGATTGGTTAGGGCCGAAACAGCAGCTATATCTGCTTTATCAATTTACAATGCTATTATGGCGATCGATCATTATAAAAATTAAAGTAGAAAAAAGAAGTCTAACATACCAACTTCTATCTATTCATTACTTGTATTTACTCCCAACTAGACGTAAACCATAACTAGATATGGCTATATTTTCATCAGAGAAATTAATTGCTGATAAACAGCAACTTGTACAATATTTTCAGGATGGCTGCACGCCCTCTGATCAATGGAAAATTGGTACAGAACACGAAAAATTTGCTTTCGACAATGAAACCCTTAGACCACTGAGATATAGCGGTGATAAAGGAATAAAAAGGTTATTACTCGAACTAACAAAGTTTGGGTGGGATCCGATCTTTGAGCATGAAAACCCGATTGCTTTAAAAAGGCAAGATAACAGTTCAATTACTCTTGAACCTGGAGGCCAATTTGAACTTTCAGGAGCGCCATTAGCTACGATCCATGAAACTTGCGGCGAAATTGCGCAGCATTTGGAGGAGGTAAAGAGTATTGCTACAAATCTGGACGTAGCATTTTTAGGGATTGGTTATATTCCAAAATGGGGGTTATCTGAGATAGAGTGGATGCCCAAGCAGCGATACGAAATAATGAAAAATTATATGACCAAAAAAGGAGAGCTAGGCCATCACATGATGCTTGCTACTTGCACCGTACAAGTAAACCTTGATTATAGTTCTGAAGAAAGAATGGCAAAAATGTTTAAGATTGCTATGGCTTTGCAACCTTTGGTTACAGCCTTGTGGGCAAATTCTCCATTTAAGGAGGGGAAGAAAAATGGATACCTGAGTTACCGAAGTCACATTTGGTCTGATACAGATGCTGATAGGACAGGCATTTTACCATTTGTTTTTGAGGAAAAATTTGGGTTTGAGCGTTATGTGGAATATATGCTGGATGTTCCAATGTATTTTGTGTATCGGGATGGAAAATATATTGATGCTGCTGGCGAATCCTTTAGAGATTTTTTAGAGGGTAATTTGGCATCTTTACCAGGAGAGAAGCCGACCCTGAGAGATTGGGAGGATCATCTCACAACGGTATTCCCAGAAGTTAGATTAAAAAGATTCATAGAGATGAGGGGGGCAGATGGAGGGCCTTGGACAAATTTGTGCGCTTTGCCAGCATTTTGGGTTGGTCTTCTGTATGATGAAGCATCGCTAATAGAGGTGGAAAAATATATTGATGATTGGACTGTTGAAGAAGTAAAATCGTTAAGAAACCAAGTTCCCGCCGAAGCTTTAGCTACAAAATTTAGGACTTCTTCATTGCGCGATGTAGCTCTAGATGTTCTCGAAATTTCTAAGAATGGTTTAAAAACGAGAAATAAATTGGATGGTTCTGGAAATGATGAGAGCCATTTTTTGGCTCCACTATTTGAAATAGTGCGATCAGGAAAGTGTCCTGCTGAAGATTTGTTGATCAAATTTGACAAAAATTGGAACTCATCTGTGGAGCCAGTTTTTAGAGAATTTAGTTATTAACTTGGGTAGTGCACTGTTATAATTTTCAATATACTTGACCGGATATTTTCATGCGCTAATTTAGCAAACTCCACGGGCCCGTAGCTCAGCTGGTTAGAGCAGGCCGCTCATAACGGTCTGGTCGGAGGTTCGAGTCCTCCCGGGCCCACCACAATATTTTAAGCGTATTTTGGTTAGCCCATGAAGATAGGTTCTGGAATTCCAGCAATATTAAGTTCGCAGCTAAATATTGAGCCCGCCAGTGGTTGTGATAGTTTTTGCTCTGGACTAAGCCGTTGACTAGCTGTAGTGATATAAAGCGTGGAGAAATTAGGTCCACCAAAAGTACAACTGGTTACATTTTTAGCAGGTACGGTTATTTCACTATCTAGCCTACCCTTAGGGTCAAACCTTATAATTTTTCCACCTCCGTATTCTGCACACCAAAGGTACCCTTCTTTATCTATTGTTGCCCCATCTGGGCGACCTTCCAGAAGGGAGAATTTTGCAAAAGTCTTCCTATGACTGATTTTACCAGTTTCACAGTTATAGCGGAATGACCATATTGTCTGAGCCCGAGTGTCAGAAAAATACATTATGTCTCCCTCGGGAGACCATGCGATAGAATTGGGAATTCTTATTTGGTCAAGTAAAAGGGAAAATTTATTGTTTAAGGAAAGTTGATATAATGATCCTGATGGGTTGTCGGGATT
>PTLG01000086.1 GCA_002937995.1 Alphaproteobacteria bacterium MarineAlpha3_Bin7
ATACCTAATTGATTTCATAATACTCTCAATTTCTTCTATTTTTCCTTTATTAACCCTCAAGTCAGCACTCAAAAAAATAGAAGACTCTGACATGTTACAACTTCTATAACTAAAACTCATTTTTCTCTCGGAAAGCTCTTCAAAGCCTCCCCCTATTGTAAGAATCCTAGTGCTTATCAAAATATCGCTAATTTCTCTGTCAAAGGCACCGGCATTCATCCTGATAGCCCCACCCAAAGACCCAGGTATTCCCGATAGAAACTCAAGCCCTGAAAGTCCATTTTCTTTGGCGACCTTAGCAAGTTTAAGATTGGATAACCCGGCTCCTGCCTTTATCTTACCTCTAGAAATTTCTATATTTTGGAAACCTTTACCTAATCTGATTGTGACCCCAGGGATTCCGCCGTCCCTCACTAAAGTGTTGGAGCCAACACCAAGAATTGTTATCGGAACATCACTAGGAATATTAGCAAAAAATTCGCTCAAATCCTGCTCATCCTTTGGCCAAAATAAAATTTCAGCGATACCACCCACCCTGAACCAAGTGTACTTGGAAAGTCGAACGTTCTCCATTAGTTTGCCCCTAACCCGAGGCATCTTGTCCATTAAGCTAGGATTTGTCATCTTCGACTCTGCTATAAAAATCGGACAATTGCTGTGGCAGGCTATTAGCTATATTTGTTATACTCCCAGCTCCCAGGCACACTACAATATCACCGCTATCTGCTAAATCAGCTAGCAACTCAGGTAGGTCTTCGTTAACTTCAAGACTAAATACCTTTCGATGACCATGAGACCTTAAACCTTCCACCAGATTAATACGATCAAAGCCCTTTATTGCTGCCTCTCCGGCCGGATAAACATCAGTTACAATTACCGCATCAGCATCATTAAAACATTTACAAAACTCTTCAAATAAATCTCTAAGCCTTGTATATCTGTGGGGTTGCACCACAGCTATAACTTTTCCATCAATTACGACCCGCCTAGAAGCTTTTAATACTGATGCGATTTCTACTGGATGATGCCCATAATCATCAATAATTTGGATACCATTTACTTCCCCAGTTTTAGTAAACCTTCTTTTTACCCCTTTAAAATTCTTTAATGCACCCTTTATCGCTGGATACGTTATTCCCATCTCGTTTGCTATTGCTATGGCAGCCAACGCATTTTTAACATTATGTTCCCCATGCATTGGCAAAAAAAGATTACCTAATTTTTTTAATTTCTTTCCGAGTCTGCCTGCTATCTCAACGCTGAAATTACTACCATGCGAAAAGGTTTCAAGATCAGAGAGTCGAATATCAGCTTGTGGATTGCTACCATAAGTTATGATTTTTTTTTCCGAAATTCGAGGTATCATAGCTTGAACTTGTGGGTCATCTATGCACAGAACAGCAAAACCATAAAAAGGTACCCTTTTTACAAATTTTTCAAAGGCAGTTTGTAGAGCAGAAAATGAACCATAATGGTCCATGTGCTCAACATTAATATTTGTTACAACTGCTATAGTGGCTGGCAACTTCACAAAGGTTCCATCAGACTCATCGGCCTCTACAACCATCCATTCACCTCCGCCCAACCGAGCATTAGAGCCCCAGGCGTTAAGTATACCCCCATTTATCACAGTGGGATCTAATCTAGCCCTATCAAACAATGAGGCAATTAGAGAAGTTGTTGTTGTTTTACCATGAGTACCGCCAACTGCTACAGACCACTTCAAGCGCATCAACTCTGCCAACATTTCTGCTCTACGCACAACCGGTATCAAATTTTGACGCGCAAATTCTACCTCTGGGTTTTCCTTGCCTACGGCTGAAGACACAACAACGACCTCAGCATCTTTAATATTTTCTATTTTATGGCCAATAAAAATAGTGATGCCAATTTCTTCAAGACGCTTTACATTTTGACTGTAATTTGAATCACTCCCCTGAATAGTATATCCCAAACTGTATAAAACTTCGGCAATACCACTCATGCCTATTCCACCTATCCCTACAAAGTGAATAGTACCGATATCTAGAGGCAAACCCTTCATTTAGCTACTCCACTTTCTACTGGGCTACTTTTTGATATTAAACCCAAGCTTAAATCTGCCAACCTACTAACTGCCCCAACCTGTCCCATATTTTTTGAACTCATTGCCTTTTTTTCCAAAATGACTGGATCAAACAAGACCTCTTTCAATAATCCAGCACATAATTTTGGCGTAAAACTTCTATTGGAAAAAAGCCAGCCACCTCCAGCAGATTCAAACTCTTTTGCATTTGTTGTCTGATGATCATCTACAGCAAATGGATAAGGCACAATAACTGCAGGCCGTCCAATAATGGTTATTTCGGCTAGGGTTGATGATCCTGCCCTTGTTATTACTAAATTTGATTGAGCGATTTTTTCCGGTAGATCACTAAAAAATTCAGATACTTCAAACTTGATACCTAGCTCTCTATAATTGGATACTAAAGTATCAGTGTCTTCGACTCTACATTGGTGAATAACTTCGATCCTAGAACGCAGCCTGACATCTAAGCGATCTAAGGATTGAGGTAAAACCCTGCTAAAAATATTCGCGCCCTGTGAGCCACCAAAAATTAAAATTCTTAGTGAAGATGAGTCTAAAATTACTGGATACTCCGTTGACCGCAGCTCCTCTACCAAACTGCGGACGGGCATACCTGTAAATACTACTTTATTTTCTATTGTTTTTTCCAGAAATCTCACATTCTGATAAGAAGTAGCTATTTTATCCACTCTTTTGGCAACGAATCGATTAGCTCTACCTAATACAGAATTTTGTTCGTGAATAACTGTTGGTATAGATCTAAAACTCGCTACCAATATAGCTGGTATTGAAGCATAACCGCCAAAGCCAACTACTAGTGCCGGCTTCAACCTCCAGATTATGAAAATTGTTTGAAACATACCAAACAAAGTCTTTAATAACCCAACAACCTTGCTGAAAACTCCCTTTCCAAAAAATCCACTGGCTTGAATTTGAAAATTCGTACTTATATTTAAAATATCAGCCCATTTTCTACCTCTAGAATCAGTTATAATTTTAACCTCCAATCCTCGTGTTTCTAGCTCTTTTAAAAGTGCAGTGGCAGGAAAGACATGACCCGCGGTACCCCCAGCAGAGAGGACCACTATTCTTTTATCTTTATTATTCATTGCCATTAACGTTATATCCTTATCTTCCCAGACCACCTTTTTCCAGTCGACCCCGGGGTATCCCTTGTGAGAGCTAGTATTATTCCCATTGCTAGTGAAACAGAAATTAATGAAGAACCGCCATACGAGATAAAAGGAAGTGTCATACCTTTTGTAGGAACTAAATTAACAGTTGAGGCTAGATTAATAATTGCTTGAAGACCAAAGTGAGAAAGTAACCCCACTACCGCCAACTGACTAAAAGGGTCCTTGCTTTTAAGTACTCTCGTGAACCCTCTAAGAACTATAAAAGCAAAGAGCGCTATAATTATCAAACAAGCAAACATACCAAATTCCTCAGCAGCAACTGCAAAGATAAAATCTGAATGAGCGTCGGGAATTTTTTCCTTAATATATCCCTCCCCTGGCCCTCGGCCAAAAATCCCGCCGTTATAAAATGCCTCTAGAGATCTTTCCACCTGGAAACCTTCATTGTTTTCAGAGTCTACGAATTGGTCAATTCGATCTCGAACATGACCAAATTTTAGGTAGGCTATAAAGCCACCAAAAATAAACAGAGCCCCGATGGTCATTACCAAAGTAATGGACAAACCAGCTAGAAAAAATTGAAGGCCCCACACAAGTGAAATTAAAACACTCATCCCAAAATCTGGCTGCATAGCGAGTAGGCCTATTACTAAACAGTAAATTAGCGAACAAACTATGTGCCCTGGAAAATTTGAATTTAGTCGCCACATTGAAAATAGCCAGGCTGATACAACTATAAACGTGGGCTTAATGAACTCTGAAGGTTGAATTTTAAAACCAAAGAAGCTTATCCACCTGCGAGCTCCCTTTACCTCATCCCCAACAATTAAAGTAAATAAAACGAGTACTATTGATACAAAAAGTAAGGAGATCGCCAAACGCCGTATATTTCTCTCATTTAGGAAAGAAACTACGCACATTGTCGCAAGTGCAAAGGGTAAAAATAGGAATTGCCTATTAACAAAATGAAATGAGTCATAGTTGTTTTTTTCTGCAACCGCTGGGCTACCAGCTAAAATCAATATTACTCCCGCAAGCATTAACCCGAGAACTGCACCTATAGTCCATCGATCAACTGTCCACCACCAACGACTAAACAGACTCATATCCGTTCTTGAAAAAACTTCCATTACAACTCCAAAACAATTTGTCGGAACATGTTCCCACGTTCTTCAAAATTCTTGAATTGATCAAAAGATGAACAGCCAGGTGAAAATAATACCAGTCCAGTAGTGTAACTTTTTTGCGAAAATTCATGAGCAGAGAACACGGCTTCTTCTAAATCATCACATATCTCAAAAGATACCTGGCCTCCAATCATTTCTGAAATAACACCAGCATCCTCCCCAAATAAAAAAGCACGCTTTACTTCGCTAGGGAGCTTTATATTAAAATTCTCTTCTACTTCTTT
This sequence comes from Alphaproteobacteria bacterium MarineAlpha3_Bin7, assembly GCA_002937995.1. GTDB lineage: Bacteria > Pseudomonadota > Alphaproteobacteria > Rhodospirillales > UBA2165. The sequence continues at coordinate 4,616 of PTLG01000086.1, forward strand.
CAATCTTCCCCCTGCGATCCAATATATGGAAGAATATGTTTGCAAAGCCTTAATGGCTGAGTCCCAATTGGTCGCCTTACTATCATTTAGAAAAGTCACTTTACCAATTTTTCTGACGAACTCCTGGCGATGAGCTAGCCCGGAAAAAGTTTCTATACCGTGAATAATATCTTCACCAGAAATATTATTCACTTTAGCAATAGCATAAGCGGCTGCAATATTTTGCCAGTTGTGAAGCCCCTCTAATTGAGTTTGTACAGTTAGATCCATAACTTTGGAGCTCTTATAATCCATGTCATCAATTAAGTATTTTCCTGAGCAATATACTCCTCCAGGAGCTCTCAACTTTGAAGAAATAGGGACAACACGAACTTTTTTACCTAATGTTTGGGATATCAACTCTAAACCAATAGACCGTGAATACGGGTCGTCTATCCCTATCACGGCATTCCCGTTATCTGAAAGTTTCTGGAAAATCGATTTTTTTGCATCAATATAACCATTTAAACCTCCGTGCCTATCCAAATGATCAAAGCTAATATTTAAGAGAACACTTGAACTTAAATTCAAACTTGGCAACCTACCTAATTGGTAGGAAGAAAGTTCTAAAACATAAGTTCCGTCTTTCCCCAACATCTCCAAATCTATTGCCGGGATGCCTAAGTTACCGCCAATACGCGTTAACCTTTTAGTATTATCCAGTATGTGACCGATCAGGCTTGTAGTTGTTGATTTTCCGTTTGTACCGGTGACACCAATAAATGTTGCTTCATTGTTATATTGGGCAAGCAAATCAACATCACAAATTATTTTACATTTGTGTTCTATAGCTAACGACGCAACTTTATGTGGTGTCGGGTAATGCTCGGGAATGCCAGGACTCAAAATAAGAAATTTTGGATAGGACCAATCGCATAAATATAAATCTTTAAGTTTAATCCCATCATTTTTTGCTTTGGCTCTAATTGAGTCTTGATCATCCCAAGCCCATACTTCTATACCCCTAGACTCTAAAAACCTGGCAGCCGACCAACCTGTTTTTCCCAAACCCATAATGGCAACTGGCCCTTCACTAATTGTTTTAGACTTAGACATCGATCAGATATTACCTTAGCTTTAAAGTGGCTAGACCGACCAATGCCAAAATAACTGCTATTATCCAAAACCTGATAACTATAGTCGGCTCTGCCCAGCCCTTTTTCTCAAAATGATGATGAAGAGGTGCCATTTGAAAGACTCGTTTACCCGTTAGCTTAAAAGATATGACTTGCACAATTACAGATATTGTCTCGAGAACAAATAGCCCGCCAACAATGGCTAAAACCAATTCATGTTTTACGATTACTGCCACTGTTCCAAGCGCACCCCCAACTGACAGCGACCCTGTATCCCCCATAAAAACCATAGCTGGTGGAGCATTAAACCACAAGAACCCTAAACCAGCACCCACTAACGCTCCACAAAAAACTGCCAGCTCACCAGCTCCAACAACATAATTTATTTGTAAATAATTTGAAAAAATAAGGTTCCCTGACAAGTAGGAAATAACAGCAAATACCATCGCTGTTATCATTATCGGTCCTATTGCCAGGCCATCAAGACCATCAGTGAGGTTTACAGCATTCGAAGATCCTACAATAACAAAAACTGCAAACACACTAAAAAACCAGCCTAGGTCAATCAAAAGATCTTTAAAAAATGGAAAAGCTAAGGAATTTGCCAAACTAGCTGTTGAATTGCTAACTACTAATGATACTACAGCTCCAGCTATTAACACTTGAAGAATTATTTTTAATTTTCCATTTAGACCGTCACTGGTGTTTTTTGATACTTTGATAAAATCATCAATAAAACCTATTAATCCATAGCCAAGAGTTATAGCTAGACAGGACCAAATAAATTTATTCGTATAATCTGACCACAGCAATGTAGCTATCACTACTGCCAACAGAATCATTATACCTCCCATTGTAGGGGTGCCTTTTTTTTCTATGATATGCTTCTCGGGACCGTCAGACCTAATAGGTTGTCCAAAAGATTGTCGTTTTTTTAAGGATCTAATAATAAAGGGACCAAATATAAAACTGACTATTAAAGCGGTAAGCGTTGCACCGCCTGTTCTAAAAGTTATGTACCTAAATACATTTAAGAAAGATAAATCTCCAACAAGGTGGTTAGCTATTTCTAATAACATTATATCTCCTTATTCTCACTTCCCATATCTAATAGCCTTATTACAATTTCTCTCATTCCCATGCCAAAAGAACCTTTTACCAATATCAAGTCACCTTGACTCAACCTTGCGCATAGATCATCGCCCAAATCTGTCTTGCTTTTGGACCACATGGCTCTCTTGTCTTCTGGTAACTCAAAAAACATGTTTTTCATAAGGTTACCAGTTGCATAAACTAAGCTAATATTACTTTTAGTTATCTGGGCAACTAAATCAGTATGAAATTTTTTCTCATTATTTCCTAATTCTAGCATATCTCCCAGCACTAGAATGCGCCTCCCACTTTCTGAATTGGGAAACTTAGAAAGGGTAGCTATAGCAGCACTTACAGAGGCTGGGTTTGCATTATAGCTGTCATCAATTAAACCAAAGGGTAAGCCATTAATTTTTAATTTATGGAACTGGCCTCTTCCCTCTTTAGGCTTTACTAAAGAAAAATCACGGGCTGCTGCGGAGATGTCTGCCCCTAAAGAGTCTATAACCGCAAGTACTCCTAAGCTATTATGCACCCAATGGAATCCGTAATTACCTAAAGTATACTCAAACTTTTTGCCATTAAAATTTCCATGAACTAAGGTTTTGTCGTTTTGATCCTGGCAAGACACAAGCCTAAAGTCCGCTTCTTCAAAACGACCGTACTTTACGACCTTAATTCCTGAATCACTCGCAATCTGGGATAGAAGATTGAACTGTTGGTTATCAATATTCAGTATTGCTGTTCCACCTTTTTGGACCCCCAACAAGATATCTGCCTTTTCTCTAGCAATATCCCCTAAAGAATCAAAATTTCCGAGATGAGCTGCCTCAATATTTGTAATCATTGCTACTAATGGTTTTACTAACTTGGTTAGGATTGCAATTTCGCCAGGCTGACTCATGCCAAGCTCAAAAACTGCAAAATCAGCAGCTTTGGGTAATCGAGAAACGCTTAGTGGTACACCATATAAATTATTAAGATTGCCCTCAGTTGACGCTGCAAGGCCCTGTTGACCCAACAAATATGCTATTGCACTTGTAACACTTGTTTTACCAACGCTGCCAGTAACAGCTGCAATACAATTCGTCGATCTAGATCGAGCAAAAAAACATAATTTTTTTAGACCCTCGTAAGTATCTTCAACCAAAATCAACCTCTCACTATTTATAAAATTTGCAGGTTTATTGGAGATCAATGAGCCAGAAGCACCTCTCTCAAATGCATCGCCTATGAAATCATGGCCATCAAAATTAGGGCCACGTAAAGCAATGAATAAGTCTCCAGGTTTGAGTGTCCTAGAATCTATAGAAATGCCAGAAGCACTCCAGTTTGAGTTAGAAGTGCTGCCAACTGCTTCAGCTATTTCATTGGCAAACCAAAGTTTGTTAACACTACTCAATTTTGTTGTCCAAATTGTTTGCGTTCTCTATTATATTCTTGGCGACTACCGCATCATCAAATGGAAAGCTCGATGCACCAATTTGTTGTTCACCTTCATGCCCTTTGCCAGCTATAATCAGAAGATCATTTGCCCCTAAATTAAATACGGCATTTTTGATAGCCTCTTTTCTATTTGCTATCACAGTTGCCCCACTTACAAATTTCATAATTTGATCCCTGATTGCTTTTGGATCTTCGTTCCTAGGATTGTCGTCTGTAATAATTATTTCGTCAGCAAATCTGGACGCAATAGTTCCCATTTCTTCCCTTTTACCAATATCCCTTTCTCCACCGCACCCAAAGACTAGTTTTAATCTTCCGGTGGTATGATTTCTAAGGGCTATTAGTGCACTTTTTAGTGCATCTGGCGTATGAGCATAATCAATGTATATGGATGCCCCATTTCTCTTCTTACCAGCTAACTCTAAACGACCCCTTACACCTTTTAGCTTTTCCAGACATTCAAGTCCTTTGTCATCATCTACACCCGAGGCCATAGCGATACCCAACGCGCACAGGGCGTTAGAAACTTGAAAACTACCTACTAAATTTAATTCCACAGTTCTTTTTTTTCCAAAAACCTCTAAATCAATTATTTGTCTATCTAGCTCTACCCTTCTTTCTAATAAGCGTAATGTTTTTGCGCGGGTTCCATAATCAATTACACTAATCTTTGAGCTATTTAACGAACTAATTATGTGACTATAGTTTGCATCATCTGCATTAATTACGGCCGTGCCATTGTTTCTCAGAAGGTCAGAAAAAAGTAATGTTTTTGCTGATAAGTAATCTCGCATATTTTTATGATAGTCTAGGTGGTCTCTGCTCAGGTTAGTGAACGCGGCTACTCCTATATCAAGGTAATCAAGTCTATGCTGATCCAACCCATGACTAGAAGCCTCTAGCGCTAAGTGTGTAATGTTACTTTCTGCAAGTCGCTTAACTAAAGAGAAGAGCTCTGCAGGATCAGGAGTTGTAAGATTTGTTTTCTCACTGAAATTCTCCGTTACCAAGCCGAGGGTACCTAGGCTGGCGGCAGACAAAGAATTAAATGACCACAATTGACGGGTGAACTCAGCTACAGATGATTTTCCATTTGTACCAGTAATGCCCGCTATCATCTCCGGCTGTTTATTGTAATAGACTGAACATAGTTTTGGGTATGTACCTCTAGGATCTTTGCAAGCTATAAAACAAGATGAAAATGAATTATCTAATGACAATTGGAATTTGCTCCCAGATTGTCCTAAAATTGCCACTGCTCCTTTTTCTATTGCTTCTGTTATAAAGTCGTGACCATCAACTTTTGCACCCCGCAAAGCGACAAATAAGTGTCCTTCAGCGATTTTTTTAGTATTTGATGTAATACCAAAAATTTCAACATCCAGTGACCCTATGGTCTCGAACTGAATCCCTTTACAAGCACAAATCAGATCAATTAACTTCAACCTTCAACCCACCTAACTTTGTTTCTTTACGGAGAAAATCTTTTAATTTGTTTTCAAATTTGCTAGCACCAGTTTTATTTATAATCTGTTTATTTTTCCTAACCTTCTCTGGTTTTATATACATTGGATCCCCCGGATTTAATTTTTTTTCAGAAACCCGATTAGGTGCCATACCGTTTATAATTACTATTTGCCTGATAATATTTCCTACTGTGGGTGCGGCGACCCAACCACCAGTAGCCTTACCAAAGGTCGATTTTATACCTTTTGGTTCATCAAGCATTACAAAAACTATGTACTTAGGCTGATTTGATGGAAATACGCCAACAAATGACGAGAGCAGTTTGCCTGAGTTATAACCCCTTTTTATATTGTCAGGTTTTTCAGCAGTACCTGTTTTACCGCCGACTAAATATCCCTCAACATCAGCTTTTTTTCCAGTGCCAAACCTAACTACTGAGCGCATTATATTTTTTAAGATACTAGAGGTTTTGTCACTAATAACCCTTTTATTTACGTTGCCGCGCCTCCCTTTCTTTTTTATTAGAGTAGCTTCTGTTAGAAACCCTCCATTTACTAAAGCACTAATTCCTTGGCAGAGATGCAATGGTGT
>PTLG01000087.1 GCA_002937995.1 Alphaproteobacteria bacterium MarineAlpha3_Bin7
GATTTATGCAAATAAAAAAACTATGAAGATGGCGAGTAATTGTGCTGAAGAGTTTCCAATGGCGGTTCAATTAGCTGGATGTGAGCCGAGTCTTATGGCTGAGGCCGCCAGGTTGAACTCTGATAGAGGGGCAGCAATAATTGATATTAATATGGGATGTCCAGTTAAAAAGGTAACTAAGGGCCATGCCGGATCAGCATTGATGAGAGATTTAAAACTTGCAGCTGAACTGATATCTGCCGTGGTTAAAGCCGTACAATTACCTGTTACACTCAAAATGAGAACTGGTTGGGATGATGAGAGCAGGAACGCGCCCGAGCTAGCTAGGATAGCTGAGGATCAGGGAGTTAAGATGGTTACAGTTCATGGACGAACGAGATGCCAATTTTATAAAGGGGAGGCGGATTGGCGGTTCATTCGAAAGGTGAAAGAAAAGGTAAGTATCCCCGTAATTGGTAATGGAGACATAAACCGTGTGGAAGATGCAAGGGCATTACTTGATCAATCGGGTGCAGACGGCGTGATGATTGGGCGAGGGACCTATGGGAGGCCTTGGTTCCTTAACCAGGTTCGTCATTACCTTGAAACTGGTATTTTGATTCCCGAACCAACGGTCGGCGAGAAAATTCAAATTATCAAAAGGCATTACAATGAATTATTACAACATTATGGGATTGACCGTGGGTTAAGAATTGGGCGAAAACACCTAGGCTGGTATAGCAAAGGATTCCCGTGTTCGGCAATGTTTAGAGAGAAAGTTAATACCTCGGATAACTATAAAGAAGTGCAAAAAATTATAAATGAATTTTTGGTTTTTGTAGAGAGCGAGCATGTAAAATGACTAAATTGCAGGACAATGTTGTCCGCGAAAATATCCCTGAGCATTTGGTAATTAACGCGCTGGAAAGTGCTATTTTGGTAGTTGATGAAGTGGGCTACGTAGTTTTTCTGAACGGAGCAGCTGAGCAACTATTTCAAGTAAGTAAGAAGCACTTACTAAACTCAAGTATCTATAATATTTTGCCCCCAGGTAGCAACATCTCTAACTTAATAAAAGGTGCCCTAAAGAAAATTGCTGGAGTGATGGAGCATAGCCTAGTTTTAGAGTCTCCAAAAATTAAACGTCAAATTGTAGACATTCAAATTTCTCCATTGGATAATCTGTCACAAAGTATTGTAATTAATATTTTTCAAAGGCGGATAGCAGACAAATTGGGCAAGCAACAGTCATATTTAGCTAGTGCTAGGTCTATATCCGCACTATCTCAGGTTTTAGCACATGAAATTAAAAATCCACTTTCAGGAATACGCGGAGCTGCACAGTTATTAGAAGAGGGATTAGACTCTGACGGCAGGAAATTAACTTCGCTTATTTGTAATGAGACGGATAGAGTCGTTGCACTTTTGGACAAAATGGACATGTTTTCAGATACCTCTGAAATAAATATCTCATCAGTTAATATACATAAAGTTTTAACACGAGTAAGAGATATCTCTGCTGCTGGGTTTGGGAGCAATAAAAAAATTATAGAGAGTTTTGACCCCTCTTTACCGCCGGTTGCTGGCAATTTTGATCAATTAGTGCAGGTTTTTTTAAATTTGTTTAAGAACGCGATGGAGGCGGCTCCAAAGACTGGCGGAGAGATTAAGGTATCGACAAACTACCAGCATGGTGCAAGGCTTTCTGTGGTGTCGTCAGATGATCAAACGGTACTTCCGTTGCTAGTGGAAATAGAGGATAACGGAGAGGGAGTTCCTGAACATATTCAACAAAATTTATTCGATGCCTTTGTTACGACAAAAAGTGGGGGTGGGGGGTTAGGTTTAGCAGTCACGGCCAAGATTGTAGCCTCACATGGCGGAAGCATTGAGTTTGATACAGAGCCAGGGCGAACCATATTTAGGGTCTTTCTTCCAACATTTATTAATTAAATAAGGAGTTAGAATGGCAGGCGAAACTATTCTCATAGCAGATGATGATCAGGGTATTAGGACCGTGCTTCAAGGGGCATTAGCTAGGGAAGGGTTTGATGTTCGTGTTACTAGTAATGCTAGTACGTTATGGAATTGGATTTCAGCAGGAGATGGACAGTTAGTTATAACTGACGTGGTTCTGCCAGATGAAAGTGGGTTAGACCTTATTCCTAAAATAAAAAAAATTAGACCAAATTTACAAGTAGTCGTTATGAGCGCGCAGAACACCGTCTTGACAGCTTTGCGTGCTTCTCAACGCGGAGCATTTGACTATTTACCAAAGCCTTTTGATTTAGTTGAGCTGACCAATATCGTTAAAAAAGCTCTATCCTTTGATAATAGTAATTATACAAATAAAAAGGATATAGAAGAAGAAGAAGAGTTGCCATTAATTGGAAGATCACCGGCAATGCAGGAGGTTTATCGTGTAGTTGCTAGATTAATAAATACGGACTTAACCATTCTTATTAACGGTGAGTCAGGAACTGGCAAAGAGTTAGTAGCACGCTGTCTCCACGAATATGGGAAAAGAAAAAATTTCCCATTTATTGCTGTTAATGTAGCAGCTATTCCAAAAGAACTGATTGAAAGCGAGCTTTTCGGCCATGAAAAAGGTTCTTTCACTGGCGCCACTTCTAGAAAATCAGGTCGGTTTGAGCAAGCCGAGGGTGGTACACTTTTTCTCGACGAAATTGGAGATATGCCCCAAGAAGCGCAAACGAGATTACTTCGGGTGCTTCAGGAAGGAGAATATCTGTCGGTCGGTGGTACATCACCCATAAAAACAAATGTTAGGGTTGTCGCAGCAACTCACAGGGATTTGACCTTAATGATTAAGACTGGTGAGTTCAGGGAGGATTTGTACTACAGATTGAATGTGGTGCCTATAAGAATCCCTCCGTTGCGTGAGCGAGTTAGTGATATTCCTGAATTAGTACAACATTTTTTTTCAAACTGTAGTAAAGATGGTCTAACAACTAAAATTATTGATAAATTGGCCCTAGAAAGATTACAAAAATATGATTGGCCTGGTAATGTAAGAGAACTCGAGAATTTAATTTATCGCTTGGTAGTGCTTTATTCGGAGAATGAAATTGGTATTGAAATTGTGGATTCAGAACTAGTTCAATCGCCAAAGATAGGGTCTCCAGTAGATTTAGATGGCATAGTCTTTGAGGATATGGCGGAACATTATATAAAGAAACACTTTGAAACTCTGAAAGACGAACCGTCGATAAATGGCCTTTATAACACAATTATAAAAACCATAGAAAAACCCCTTATTACTTCCTGTTTGGAGGTAACCAAGGGAAATCAAATTAAAGCAGCTGAAATTTTGGGAATTAATCGAAACACTCTAAGAAAAAAGCTAAAAGAATTAAATATTACAATATCTAGAGGTGTAAAATAAACAATCGTTTTAACAAATTGACTAGGCAGAATTCTATGAATTTCTATTGGGATAAACTACATTATGAATTTTGGTAGTAAAACTAAAATAAACTTAAACGGATTTAGTAAAACAGCCAATTTTTTTGCTGGCTTTAGTTTACTTCGAACTGTAGCCATATTAATTTCTATAATTTTTGGAGTTTCTTCGCTAGCAACTGTTGCTGTACTATCAGGTTATTTTGTTAAGTTTAATGATCTTACTACACTAGCTTGGTTATTAAACCTGGATTTGGTATTAGCTCTTTCTTTGATAGCAATTTTAGCTAGAAGAATAGTTACTGCCTGGGTTCGTCGCCGAAATACAAGCAGTGGTAGGTCTTTGCTGCATATTAGATTAGTAGCGTCATTTGGGTTAGTAGCTGTAATTCCAGCGCTTTTGGTTGCAGTATTTACGGGGTTGTTTTTAAATTTTGGCATAGAAAGTTGGTTTAGTGATCGGGTTAAGACTGCACTCAATGAGTCCAAATTGGTGGCAGAGGCATATTTAAAGGAACATCATAGAACGATTGCTGTTTCTGCTATGGGTTTAGCGATGAATATAAATAGTAGTGCACATAAATTTTTATCTAATCCTTCAGTCTTGAAGGACATAATGGCGAGACAAGCTATTACACGGGAATTAACTGAAGCAGTAGTTGTAGACGGTCGCGGTAATACTCTGGCTAGAACGGGTTTTGGATACTCTTTAGGATTCAAATTTTCCTCCGATGATTTCCTAAAGGGTGTGTTAAGCAGTAGACCTGGTGATGTAGTTATTATTAGTGATGAGAGTGAGGATAGAATCATAGCTGGTATTACTCTAGAAGCTTTTAATAATGCTTACCTTTTAGTGGGCAAAGATGTTAAACCAGAAGTTTTGGAACATCTTTCCCGTACAAAGGGAGCTACTGCTAAATATACCGCTCTGGAATTAAATAGAGAGACGTTAAAAATTAAGTTCCTTGTTATTTATGGTTTCCTTGTATTAATTTTACTTTTCTCAGCAATCTATATTGGCTGGACGCTTGCTTCCCAAATTTCCTCCCCCATAGAGGAGTTGATAACTGTAGCAGACCAAGTCAGTAAAGGTAACTTTAGTGCTCAGGTAGGGGAGGAAAAAAGCCAAAAACTTGATGAATTAAGCACCTTGACAAAAACATTTAATAGAATGACTAAGCAAATAAAAATTAATAGAAATGGCCTAGTGGAGGCGAATCGAGAACTTGATGAACGACGAAAATTTACTGAAGCTGTATTATCAGGTGTATCAGCGGGAGTAATTGGTCTAAGCAATAAAGGTGAAATTAATGTTTTTAATAAATCGGCAAGTGAGCTACTTGAGTTAAATTTATCGAAAAACATGGGAAATACTTTGGAACATATTCTTCCAGAGATGTCGGAGTTAATAGTTCAGTTCCGAAATCAAACCAAAGATTACATAAAGGCGGAAATTAAATATAATAGGCCATCTACTGGACATAAAATATTGGTTGTATTTGTGTCTGCTGAGAGACTAGAAAATGAAATTGTCGGATATGTTATTACCTTCGATGATATTACAGAGCTGCTAGCTGCTCAGCGCAAAGCCGCATGGTCTGACGTAGCTCGAAGAATTGCTCATGAAATCAAGAATCCTCTTACTCCTATACAGCTATCAGCAGAGCGAATTAAACAAAAATATTCACAGGAAAATATTCCTGATAAGACTTCCCTTTTGGACTCACTGGAGATGATTATTAGGCAGGTTCAAAGTATAGGAACATTAGTTGATGAGTTCTCGTCTTTTGCTAGAATGCCTCAACCCAGTATAAAATTAGTAGATATAGTTACAATTTTAAAGCTCAGTGTTAAAACAGAAGAAGCTAGATATCCAGAAATTGAGTACGAGTTAAATTTACCTGAGCGAGAGGTGCTATTTAAGTGCGATAGTATCCAAATCGGCCAATTGCTTACTAATCTTTTCAAGAATGCAGCAGAAGCCATAATGAATAGCATGGCGGGTTTACCAGAACAATCCAAACGTAGTGGTAAGATCTCTCTAAATTTACTTGAGGATGATCAAAACCTATTAGTAATAATTACAGATAATGGTGCGGGTTTTCCAGACGAAATACTTGAAAATGCTACTGAGCCCTATGTGACTTCACGTGATAACGGTTCGGGACTTGGTTTAGCCATCGCAAAAAAAATTATGGATGATCATCAGGGTGAATTAATAATCAAAAATAACCCAGACGATGGAGCAACTGTCTCACTTATTTTTAAAAAATAACTAGTTTATGTATAGATTAATTTTAATTGAAATTAAAATAGTAACTAAGAGGCCACATGATTATTGGAACAAGTTAATATGAACACAATACAGCATGAAGTTTTGATTGTAGATGATGAAGCGGATATTCGTTTTTCTGTGGCACGTATATTGGAAGACGAAGGTTACGTGGTGACAGAGGCAAGCGATAGTACTAGTGCCCTTTCTTTAATAAATAAAAAGCCCCCAAAGGCAATTTTATTAGATATCTGGCTAGAAAATAGTCCCCTTAATGGATTGGAGATATTAGATCTAATCCGGGAAACACATAAATCTCTGCCAGTTATTATGATCAGTGGACATGGAAATATCGAAACTGCCGTGACCGCTATCAATAAAGGTGCTCAGGACTTCATAGAAAAACCTTTTACATCTGATCGTTTGCTACTGGTTATTAAGCGAACGATTGAGACAATGCAGTTGAGGATCGAGAATCAGGAGTTGCGACTAAAAGCAACTAACATTGACAGGCTTGTTGGAAGCTCAAATTATATTTCTTCACTGCGTCAGATTATTAATAAAGTTTCTCCAACAAATAGTAGGGTTTTGGTTACCGGACCTGCAGGTTCTGGAAAGACAGCGGTGGCAACGTTAATTCATAAAAATTCTAATAGGTTAGAAGGGCCCTTAGTATCAATAAATTGTGCTATACTAAGGCCTGATAGTCTTGAAATCAGTTTGTTTGGACAAGAGCTTTCTTCAGACGGTGGTTTGGAAGAAATAGGTACTTTTGAGCAAGCAGATAATGGTACACTAATTTTGGATGAAGTTGGAGATATGCCTATTGAGACGCAAGGAAAAATTGTCCGTGCTTTACAGGAGCAAACTTTCCAAAGAGTCGGTGGTGCTAAACAGATAGGAGTAGATGTCCGGGTAATAGCCACCTCAAGCAAAAGTTTAACTGAACTCGTAAAAGCTGGTCACTTCAGAGAAGACTTATTTTATAGGTTAAGTGTTGTGCCAGTCGAAGTCTCCGGTCTAATGGATCACCGGGAGGATATACCTGATCTAGCCGAGTATTTTGTGAATGAGATGGCCTCAGGTAGTACTGATAAGATGTTAAAGTTTTCAGAAGCAGCTATTGCTATGCTACAAGCCTATGACTGGCCAGGTAACGTCCGGGAATTACGTAACGTTGTTGAGAGAATTTTAATTATGAAACCAGGTGGCTATGAAAAGGGAATTGAACTAGATATGATTCCTTTGGAATTGAATGCAAAGTCCAGAGATAATGATGATAAATATATGGAAAAAAATATACTAATGGGATTACCCTTGCGTGAAGCACGTGAAATATTTGAAAAGGAATACCTAATTTCCCAAATTTCTAGATTTGGGGGAAACATCTCGCGGACCGCCAGCTTTATTGGAATGGAACGCTCCGCTTTACACCGGAAGTTAAAGGTTCTTGGTATCCAATCTGACGTTGGTTCACTTTCCACTGAAAGTAATAATGTTCAACAAGATTAAATTGAGGAATAATAGATGAGGATTATAATATGTGGAGCTGGGCAGGTGGGTTTCAGTATTGCCAAGCACCTAGCACAAGAGGGCAATGATGTCGTAGTCATTGATCATTCTACAGATTTAACTCGGAAAGTATCGGATACACTGGATGTGAAAGCAATTACTGGCTTTGCCTCAGAGCCAGCAATTTTGGAGCAAGCGAGTGCTGCTGATGCAGAACTGTTAATAGCAGTAACACATTCGGATGAGGTAAATATGGTAGCATGTCAAATTGGTCACTCACTATTTGATGTAACAACCAAAATAGCCAGGATCCGTAATCAAGGTTATTTAGAACCAAAATGGGGAAATCTTTTTACTAGAGATAATATGCCCATAGACGTTATCATATCCCCTGAGCAAGAAGTGGCGGATTCAATAACAGGAAAGCTCAGAGTCCCTGGAGCTTTTGAATCTATATCACTGGTGGACGGGAAGGTAATGCTAGTTGGGGTTCGTTGTACAGAAGAGTGTCCGATAGTAAATACACCCTTAAAACAACTTACTCAACTTTTCCCGGGGCTTGATGCTGTAGTTGTCGGTATAGTTAGGGGTGATATGAATATTATCCCGAATAGCGATGAGCAGTTGTTATCTGGGGATGGTGTTTATGTAGTGGTAGAGACAAGTCAATTGGCTCGCCTAATGACGGTATTTGGTCACGATGAAGTAGAGGCACGGAGACTAGTAATATTTGGGGGCGGAAATATTGGTTTAGCCCTTGCTCAGCGTGTTGAAGAGGAGCATACGAATGTTAATATCAAAGTTGTCGAAGCAGATAAGAGCACTGCCGAAGCAGCAGCCCGCAATTTAAAAAGAAGCGTTGTAATACAGGGTAATGTCTTAGATACGGAAATATTGGAGGAAGCTAACGTCTCATCAGCTGAGGCTGTTGTGGCAGTGACTAATGACGATGAAGCCAATATTCTTGCATCTTTGTTAGCTAAGCGTGGCGGTAGCTCCAGGGCCATAACCCTAGTTAATAATAATGTTTTTGAGACAATAACGCCGTCATTAGGAATAGATGTTATTGTTAATCCAAGAAATATAACTGTTTCCTCTATTTTACAGCATGTCAGAAGGGGTCGCATCCAATCGGTTTATGCCTTGCAAGAAGGATTTGGTGAGATTATTTGTGGCGAGGCATTGGAGACTTCTGAATTAGTTGGTGACGAGTTAAGAAACATTAATTTGCCAGACGGAGTTCTAGTTGGGGCGATAGTTACGGACAATAAGGTGATTCTGCCCCGTGGAGCAACGGTAATACAGCCTCACGACATAGTCGTACTTTTCTCTTCAAGTGAAGCAGTTAAGCAGGTGGAGCAACTTTTTTCGGTTGGTCTAGAATTTTTTTAATTGGGTTTATGTTGGCGCGTGAGTAATATCGTATACATAAATGGTGTTTACGCAAATATGCATGACGCCAAAATAAATATTGAAGATAGGGGCCTCCAGTTTGCTGATAGTATTTATGAAGTTATTGGCGTTAATAACGGAAAGTTACTCGACTGGGACCTCCATTACAGGCGTTTAGAGCGGTCATTGAGTGAAATTCAAATGTTTTTTACTCATACCTTTTCTAGCTTGTCTATTCTTCTAGAAGAATTAGTTCGTAAGAATAGAATTTCCTCAGGTAAAATATACATCCAAGTAACTCGTGGCACTGCTAGAAGAGAACATGAGTTTCCTTCTCTAACGGATCCAAGTTTAATAATAACTGCTACACAATTTGATTGGCCTGATCCCCTAACTGCAAAACAAGATCTAGCATCAGTTGTTCTACTTCCCGATGAGAGATGGAAACGTTGCGATATAAAATCCACTTCATTACTTGCAAATATATTAGCAAAACAGAGAGCAGTTGAAGCGATGGCCTCAGAGGCCTGGTTATATGATAGCAATAATTTTATTACTGAGGGAACCGCTTCAAATGCTTGGATCGTTGACTCAAATAACGCGCTCATTACTCGGGAATTGGGTAAAGATATTCTAGCAGGTGTCACGAGAGATGTGGTGATCAATTTAGCAAAAAGCTTAAAAGTTAAGGTTTTGGAAAAGAAATTTTCTCGGAACGATATTATGGTAGCTAAAGAGGCCTTTTTTACAAGTTCAACAGCATTGATTAGACCAGTAGGTATTGTTGATGGTATTAAAATTGGCAACGGGACAATAGGCAAGGTTACTTCTAGATTATTGGATCAATATCTGAATTATTTGAATAATAATTAAATGAGTAAAGACAATGAATTAAAATTACCCACTGCAATCATCTTTGATTGGGATGATACGTTGGTAGATAACTGGGAGTCTATTAATTCAGCTTTAAATACCACTTTTAGGGCTATGGGGAAAAAGAGCTTTAGTTTGAGTAAAACAAGAAATAGGGTGCGAAAATCTATGAGGGAGAGTTTTCCCATACTTTTTGGAAATAGATGGAAGGAAGCATCTGATTTATTTTTAAATGAAATGAGGAAGGATCATCTGACGAAACTTGAGGTAATTAGTGGGATACCCGGTTTACTTGAAGGTATTAAGGATATTGGTATTCCTATGGGGATAGTTAGTAACAAAAATGGGGATTTACTGCGCAATGAGGTAAATTTCTTAGGATGGGAAAAGTTTTTTGTTTCTGTTGTTGGTGCCAATGACGCGGAAATTGATAAACCAGACAAAGCACCCGTCATTTTAGCTTTAAAATTAGGGAAAATAAGAATGTCTAGTTCCATATGGTTTGTTGGGGATTCTCCATCGGATATGGAATGTGCCAATAATGCAGGTATTTTTTCTGTTTTATTACATTCGGAGAAATTTAAAAATAGGGACTTTACTAGATTTCAACCTGAGTTATTATTTGCAAGTCCGAAAAAGATGTTAGATTATCTTGTTCGTATAAACAGTTAGTAAAATACTGTATTTAGGTATAGATTGCGAAGTGTGAGCAGCCTATTATAGGCTCAAGCTATAAATAACAGGCAAAATAAAATAAGGGGGACACCCAATGTCTGAAAAATCACAAAACGTCCAAGACGTCTTTCTTAACCACGTCCGAAAAACTAAGAACTCGGT
>PTLG01000088.1 GCA_002937995.1 Alphaproteobacteria bacterium MarineAlpha3_Bin7
TTGGTTGGTTAAACCGAATGACACAGTTTAAGGAAAAGGCCGGGAAGGATAGGGAGCGAGCATCCGTAGGACTTTATTCTTACCCAACGTTGATGGCGGCAGATATTCTCCTATATAAAGCCACCCATGTACCTGTTGGTGAAGACCAAAAACAACATTTAGAGCTAACTAGGGACATTGCCCAAAAATTTAATAATGATTTTGGGGTAGGTTTATTTCCTCTACCCGAACCACTTATCTTGGGCGAGGCCCCACGAGTAATGTCTCTTCGAGATGGCAAAAAAAAGATGAGCAAGTCAGACCCCTCCGAGGGATCTAGGATAAACATTAGAGATACAGAGGAAGAAATATCAAAAAAAATAAAAAAGGCAAAAACAGACGCTGAGGCCATACCCAGCAGTATAGAGGGCCTTGAAGAAAGGCCGGAGGCTTCAAACTTGATTGGTATTTACGCGGCTTTATCTGACAAATCTGTAGACCAGGTTTGCCAGGAATTTGGGGGAAAACAATTTTCTATCTTTAAAAAAGACCTAATTGATTTGACAATATCAACATTAATTCCCATCGGATTAGAGATGGATAGGTTAATGTCTGATACAGTATACCTGGACAAGATTTTGTTTAATGGTTCTGAGAGGGCAAGGAAAATAGCAGCCCCTACTTTGGAGGAGGTTTATGATGTAGTTGGTTTTGTTAAGTCAAAAACCATTTGAAACCAAAATAGTCTTGTCATAGTTTTACCTTAATACCGCCATCGATTCGCCTTATTTTGTTGCTAGATCTAGAAGCCAAGGAGAGACTTTAAAAACGTTTTTCTTTATAATTTAGTTGTAAGCTAATGATATATTTAAATGTTTTTCCATGTTTATAATTACTATTTTTAATTACTAGCGTTAAAACACTAATTAGAGTTACATTCTCGCAATCTCTTGATTCGTTGGGCTTCCAGTGAAAACGATCTAAATACACAATGAAAGTACAGAGGTTAGTTGATTTATAGATTTTGATGAAAACATTTAATTATTTAACCATTTTTAGTTTGGTGGCAGCTGTTTTTTCTATAACAGTTTTTGCGACTTTTTTTCCTGTTGACCCTCAGTCAAAGAAAACCAGGAACTTATTTGTTTCAGTTTATATGCCCGACAATTTCAAACCCAAATATGGTCCCAAGAGGATTGCCTACAGTGGTATGGTTGGGGTTGACACGGTCCAATCTTTGGACAAAGCTTTTTCACAAGAGAACTATAGTATTAACTCGGCCAAAAATGGGGAAGTTTTAGTTCCAAGGTTCTATTTAACCCAATTACCAAAATCATTTTTAAAAATTAGAGGCATAAAAAAACGTAAAGCACTTTTCTTAAAGGTTGTTTTGCCACTTATACTCAAAGTGAATTACGATATTTTAGATAGACGAAAAAAACTTATAAATATTTATTCTCGTTATAATAAGTTAGGTAAGATTTCTGATTCTTCAAAAGCCTGGCTCCTAGCTATGGAAAAGAAATATAAGGTCAAGAGAGGAAACACTAAAGAACTTTTAAGGCGCATGGACTTGGTGCCGCCATCCCTAGCCCTAGCTCAAGCAGCTGAGGAAAGTGGGTGGGGAACCTCAAGGTTTGTTATGGAGGGAAATGCCCTGTTTGGTCAGTGGACCTTAAACTCGTCTGGTGGTATGATTCCAAATCAACGTGATCCTATGAAAAAACATAAAGTAAAAAAATTTAGCACCCTAATTGAAGGAGTGAGGGCCTACGCTCTGAACTTAAATACACATGGTGCTTATCGTGTTTTTAGGCTGAAACGTGAAAAAGCCAGAAAAGCTAGCAGCGTTATGGCCGGCATTAAATTATCTAAGTATTTGAAGGCATATTCCGAGAGAGGTTCAGACTATATAAGGACCATTCAAAAAATCATAAGAACCAACCAGTTGGGACAGCTAGACAATGCTAGACTAAGATACAAAAAAATTGGTGAGATATTACCTTGGTTTACAATTGAGACACAGGAATTTTAGGTGTTTTTATTGTTGAGAGCTATTTTTATTTAAAACATACATCCAGCCAAACCATCTCCAGCGATTTTGTGGTCCCTTGACGGTACAGTTTAATCTTGTTCTTTCACTCGTGAATGGTTTTGTCATTCTTACCTCTATTCTGTTTTTGCCAAGTAATGTAGTGGATACGCGTCCTTCACTTCCAGTGTAGCATCGAAGTCTGTCCAGGTTAGATAAATTTTTAGCTATAGAAAACCCTATATTTGGAGGGTTGGTATTTCCTATTTCTGGGTCACTGGGTGTCAAGTCTTTCACAGGAAGGGGAAGAGCGTTGATTACAACACTGAATCTGTCTAAATCTCCATATCTCTCATTTAAGGCAAAACGCGGAAGAAAATAATTATTGCTGAATGAATTTACTACACCAGAATGTTGACCAAACGCATAACTGTAACCGGATTGTCTAACTATATCAAAAACTCTTGAGTTGGCTTCACCAAAAGGATAAGCAAAGATCTCTGACTTTTTACCTAGTTTCTCTAGCATCTTTTGATCGGAGCGTGTAATTTCACCTATATTGAAAGCTTTTGTTTTTTGTGTCATATGTGCGTGCGACGCGGTGTGAGCACCAAAGTCAACACCAGAGTTTTTCATCTCCGTAATTTCCGACCATGTTAGTCGATTTGGTCGCGATTTGCCTATAAAATCGGTGGAAATAAAAACAGTAAAAGGGAACCCCGCTTTTTTCAGTCTTGGCCATGCTTTTGTGTAAATTGACTTATAGCCATCATCAATGGTTATCCCTACGGTTTTTGAGGGCAAAGGTAGTCCATTTTTTATATTAGACAAGATTTTAGATATAGGTAGGACATTATATTTTTCTGTTTTTAGTTTCAATATATGTTGTTCAAACTGCTCAATCCTTATGTTGGTACTAGGAAAATTATTTTCACCAAACCTGTGATACATTATTATCACAGCAGAATTTTCGGCTACTGCAATTGGGCTAAAAGTTAGCCATAAAAGAAAAATAGAAAAAATGTGCTTTTTCATTTAAACCTTCTGATCAATGATACCAATATTTGAACTTTCGGAATCTAACAAAGGGTATTTTTTAGAGTCAAACAGTTGGTAATGCCACCACTCATTCTTATAGCAATCCCAACCAGATGCTGTCATAATTCCTAGTAATATATAGCGGTTAATTTGGGAGCTTCTAGAAATATTAGTATATCCATGGTGGGATTTTTCCGTAAACTCATCAAAGCCTGTTCCCATATCTAATTCCTCGCCTTTTATATTAGTGAGGGTTAGGTCTACTGCAATCCCCCTTGAGTGTGGGGAGCCAATTCTGGGATCTGCAAGAAAATCGGGATCTGGGGTATGTCTCCATAGAACCCATTGAGCATCTGAGGGCCTAAAGGCATCAAAAATTTTTAACTTGTAGCCCAGAGATCCGGCTAGTTTTACAGCATTTTTTAGAGGGGTTATGGCATCTTTGTGTATTAAGCACTTATCTGATTTATAAAGTGGTTTTTTAGTAAAATTATGTGCTGTGAAATAAATCAAATCAATAGTCAGGTCGAATTTATCAGCAGTAATTTCAACTAGATTCATTAATTTGTCCAAGCAAAAAATTAGCTAAACTATAGAATACAAAGTATAATCAATATAATAATTAAAAACCACCAACATATTTAGGCAAAAAATGAAGGTATTGGGATTTGACAGCGTCTCCTCATCTTGTTCAGTAGCAATTTTAGAGGATAATAAAGTAAGTTATTCTAAAGTTTTAAGAATGGAAAGGGGGCATGCTGAGTCATTGGTTCCAATGATAAATGAAGCTGTCCTGACGACATGTGACAATTTTTCTCAAATTGATGTGGTTGGTTGTACAGTTGGTCCAGGTTCGTTCACTGGAGTAAGGGTTGGGCTCTCAACAGCTATTGGGCTATCTGTTTCGGCTAACAAGCCGTTGATAGGTGTTACATCTTTTGAGGTGGTTGCAGAAAGAATAAAAATGACCAAGAAACAAAACGAACAACTCTTAGTTGTTGTGCTGGAAACAAAGAGAAATGACTTTTTTGTCCAAACTTTTAGTGTTGAGAGCAGGCCGCTTGACCAGCCTAGCTCTATTCAAGCTACAGAATTTGTTGAGTACTTGTCGTCTCTTAAAAACCCCTACAACCATATTTTGTTGGCTGGAGATGGGGTTGGTCGAGCCTTGGGGTATGTTAGAGATAAACCCGCAAACTTAAATTTAACATTGGAGGAGGGTTATGGTGGTCCACAGGCTTGGGACATAACAACATTAGTAAAATCTAAATTTGAATCAAACCAATCCTTTCCTATTCCTAAGCCGTTATATCTGCGTCAACCCGACGTTACGAAACAAAAAGTCTGAGAAAAGATAAAGGATTCTTTGATTGAAAGTTAAGTTTATAAAAGCCACTACTTGCGATATCAGCAGGGTCAACCAAATTTACAAAGCCTCCTTTCCAGGAAAATATCAAGGCCAAGATTTTGGAAGTTTAATTTTTTCAAATGATGTGTCTGTTACTATTGCGGAGTTACCTGAGAATGGTGTTTCCGGAATAGGGTTTGTAATTATTAGGACTATAAAAAATGAGAGCGAAATTATAATGTTGTGTGTTAAACCAGAACACAGGCGGGAAGGATTAGCTACTCTTTTAATGATTGATGTGATTGATAAAGCAATTACATCGGGCGTAAAACACATATTTTTAGAAGTTTCAGAAGATAATTACAAAGCTAAATCAATGTATAAGAAACTTGGTTTTAAAAATGTTGGAACAAGAAAGAATTATTATACGAGTAACAACAAACGTTCTGACGCTATTGTTAAAAAACTCTCTTTAGATGAAAAAGAAACCAAACTTATTTATAGTAAAATAAAGAAAAAATTTATACAAATATGTCCTTAGATATTTATTCATAAATAATAATTCTTTATTAGAAAACAAAAATAAGTATAAACTAAGAAAAATCATTAAAAATTATGGGATAACACCTATGGCGAACCAAGAAAATCGCAGTGAATTATTAGAGTTAACTAGTGAAATAGTTGCCGCTCATGTCAGCAATAACACTCTATCGGTGAATGATTTACCGCAGTTGATTAGGGATGTATATGCAACTTTAGAGACAGTTGGAACCGGCAACAAAACTTTAGATCCATTAACGCCTGTGGTTCCTATTCGCAAATCTGTGACCCCAGAGTTTCTGGTTTGTCTTGAGGATGGTAAGAAGTTAAAAATGTTAAAGAGACATTTAAAAACCTCATACAATATGACACCTGAAGAATATAGACAAAAGTGGAATTTGCCGAGAGATTATCCGATGGTGGCTCCAAATTATGCCAAACAACGGAGTGACCTAGCAAAAGAAATAGGGTTAGGGAAAAAAACTCGAGAACTTTAATAAAACAAATTTTCTTATTTGGGGATAGTAATAGGATTTAGATATGGAAGAAAACATTCGGGATAGTGTAATTGAAAAAATGTGTGAGGATAAAGGGCTGAAAATGACAGAGCAGCGACGGATTGTTGCTAGAGTTTTGTCGTCGGCAGAAGACCATCCTGATGTTGAAGAGGTTTACAAAAGGTGCAGCGAGATAGATGAAAGAATAAGTATAGCAACAGTATATAGGACTGTGAAATTATTTGAGGCCGAAGGTTTAGTACACAAGCATGATTTTGGTGACAGCAAGGCTCGATATGAAATTTCTTCATCCTGCCACCATGATCATCTGATAGATGTAAATACTGGTGAGGTGATAGAATTTAACAATGAAACACTCGAAGAATTACAAAAAGTAATAGCCGACTCGCTAGGTTATGAACTGGTTGGACACCGTATGGAACTTTATGGTGTTTTGAAGGAAACAAAAAAGAAATAATTAAGAACAGTTAATAAATTGAAAAAAGGGATATATATTAAAACTTATGGATGTCAGATGAATGTTTATGATTCCAATAGGATTATTGACGTTCTTAAAGGCAGCGAATATTTTCCAACAGATAGCCCAGAAAAGGCTACCTTGATATTAATAAACACTTGCCACATTCGGGAAAAGGCTGCGGAAAAGCTCTATTCTGATTTGGGTCGATACCATGTTTATAAGCAAAAACGCAAAAGAAATGGTGAGGACTCCATTATAGCGGTCGCGGGCTGTGTTGGCCAAGCAGAAGGGGAACAAGTGTTTTCCCGGGCTCCCTTTGTTGACATCGTAGTGGGCCCCCAGAGTTACCACGAATTGCCAAGTTTGTTGGATCGGGCTATAAGCCAAAATAGAAGGGGTTTTAGGGAAACTAGGGAACTAGCAATTCAATTTCCAAAGGAAAAGAAATTTGACTATTTGCCAAAAGTTAGGGCAAATGGCTTTTCAGCTTTTGTTACCATTCAAGAGGGTTGTGATAAATTTTGTACATTTTGTGTAGTTCCTTATACCAGGGGGGCGGAATACTCGAGACCGTTTCATGAGGTTTTGGAGGAGGCAAATACACTAGTATCTCAGGGTGTTAGAGAAATAACCTTATTGGGACAAAATGTTAATGCCTATCACGGACACCAAAAAAATGGATCAGTTAATAGTATTAAGTTGGCAGGGCTCTTGAGAGAGTTGCACAAAATTAAAGATTTGGAGGTTATTAGATACACCACATCCCATCCACGAGACATGACGGATGATCTGATAATAGCTCACGGAGAGTTAGAAAAGCTGGCGCCTTTTTTACATTTACCAGTTCAGTCAGGATCTGACCGGATACTAAAAAAAATGAATCGCAAGCATACTATTTCAGAATATTTAGATGTTGTAGATAAGTTAGTTAAGGCTAGACCCGAACTAAAACTGTCTTCTGATTTTATCGTGGGATTTCCCAGTGAGACGGATACAGATTTTGCAGACACATTGAAGTTGGTCAATGATTTGGATATTATTCAAGCCTATTCCTTTAAATTCAGTGCTAGACCTGGAACCCCCGCATCTTTAGATTTGGATCAGGTGCCTGAAGAGAAAAAGACTGAGAGATTAAAGGAGCTTCAGGAATTAATTGGGAAAAAACAAATCAAGTTTAACAACTCGTGTATTGGAAGTAGGTTGAGCGTTTTGCTTGATAGACCAGGGCGCAAGAAGGGCCAATTGTCAGGCCGGACACCTTATATGCAGGCTGCACATGTGGATGCTTCAGGGGAATATTTGGGGAAATTTGTTGAGCTTAAAGTCACGGAAGCTTACAGAAATAGCCTTGGTGGAGTGGTGGAAAAATCAATAAAAGAAAAAGAGAAGCTTTTTCAAGAAGGTGAGGTGATTTGATACAAGATATAAATAAAACAGCAGAAACTTTAACTATAAATTTTGCAGATAATACATTTTTAGCCCAAGTCTTCGGAACACATAACTTTAATTTAGCTTATATAGAGAAGGAGTTAAGTGTTTCATTAAATACTAAGGGCAATTCAGTTACAATCTTAGGAGAGAAAGAGCCAACAACCAAGGCTACCGAGGTTTTAAAAATACTTTATAAAAAAGTTAAGGAAGGTAGAGATATCGGGGTAGTTGAACTGGAATCCACTATTAGGGGGGTGGATATTTCTTCTAAAGACGGTAACTCTTTCTTGCGTCAATCGGACCAACCAATTCGAACGAAGAAGAAAGAGGTTTTTCCTCAATCCGCCAATCAGGCAAAATTAATTAAGGCTATACAAAATACAGACTTGTGTTTTGCACTGGGTCCCGCCGGAACTGGTAAGACTTATTTGGCAGCCGCCAAGGCTATTGAAAGTCTCTCAACTGGCGCTGTTGACCGCATTATATTATCACGGCCCGCACTGGAGGCAGGCGAACAAATAGGGTTTTTGCCTGGAGATATGAAAGAAAAAGTAGATCCTTATTTAAGGCCAATTTACGATGCACTAGAGGATATGATTTCAAGGAGTCAGTTAGAGAAAAAGATAGAGAGCGGACAAATAGAAATAGCTCCGCTTGCATTTATGAGGGGTAGGACCTTAAACGATGCTTTTGTAATTCTGGATGAAGCACAAAATACCACTGTCACTCAAATGAAAATGTTTTTAACAAGGTTGGGGCATCATTCAAAGATGGTGATTACGGGTGATTTAAGTCAAATAGATTTGCGGAGCAACATACCATCTGGGTTAGAGGATGCCATGAGGCGTTTGCAGGGAATAAAGGGCATTTCTTTTGTGAAATTTAATGAAATAGATGTTTTTAGGCACCCATTAGTTGCCAAGGTAGTAAAGGCTTATGATAATTAAGGGTCGAAATATTGATTGTTAGGTTATCCGGTGCAATCTGAATGATAAAGCGACTACTGATAGATATACAAGTAAAGTCCGGGGATTGGAAGAGCGCTTTGGATGATTGCCGAGAAGTAGTAACTAGGGCCGCAAAAAAGGCTATTGAAGATCAAGCATCGTCTTTTGGATCTGTAGAGGTCAGTATTGTGCTGGCAAATGACACGTTTATGACGCATTTAAATAAGCAGTATAGAAACCAAGATATTCCTACCAATGTGCTTTCATTTCCTAATGCGTCTGGGGAGATAAAAGAAAATGCATCTGTTCACTTGGGTGATGTTGTCTTGGCCCTGGAGACTTGTTATCGAGAATTTGACGAAAGCAAGTATTTGGGCAAATTCTCAGACCATATATGTCACCTTGTAATTCATGGAGTGCTGCACCTTTTAGGTTATGACCATGAAACAAAAAAGGATGCGTATGAAATGGAAGGTGTGGAAATAAAACTATTAAAAAAACTGGGAATCCCCAACCCATATTTAGATGGTTAAAGTTTTTATAGCGCAGAAAATTATGACGACTAGCGACAACTATTAGAGGAAAAAAGTATTTTCAGATGAGCAATAGTAAAATTGACCAAGTGTCTAATAACAATTTTTTTAATAAAGTTGGGGTGCTACAAAAGATTAATAGTTTTCTAACCAGGGTTTTCAGCTTGCCTAAAGATGAACCCTCCATAGAAGGAAAACTGGAAGAGTTAATAGACCTTCAGGCCGAGTCCGATGTGGGCATTGATGAGGAGCAACGGACCCTTATTGAAAACATTATTTATCTCAGAGATAAAACTATTGCAGATGTAATGGTGCCTCGGGCTGATATTGTAGCTATCGAGATAGAATCCAAGTTGGATGATTTGATTAAACTAATTAATAAGGAAGCTCATTCCCGAGTACCAGTTTTTCAGAAATCTCTAGACGATGTAGTAGGAATGGTTCACATAAAGGACATTGTTTCCGAACAGAAGAGCAATAAATTGTTTAACTTAGTAGACATAGTTAGACCCGTCCTCTTTGTTGCACCGTCTATGCATGTTCTTGAGCTGCTTCTGGAGATGAGGGCCAAGAGAACGCATATGGCCCTGGTTGTTGATGAGTTTGGGGGAGTAGATGGTTTGCTTACTATAGAGGATTTGGTTGAGGAGATAGTTGGAGAAATAGAGGATGAGCATGATATTAACGAGGAACCTGTTTGGCAAAAAATGGTTGATGGTTCTATAAATGCTGACGCTAGGCTTGAGATATCAACCTTTGAAGCTCAATTTGGCCAGTTTGTAACGGAAGAAGAAAGACTGGAAATAGATACACTTGGTGGTCTGGTGTTTTCTTTAGCAGGCCGGGTTCCCTTGCGGGGGGAGTTGGTTAAGCATTCTTCTGGCGTAGAGATAGAAATATTAGAAGCTGATCCCCGAAGAATCAGAAAGCTAAGAATTCATCTTGTTGGTAACAAAGAAAAAACCCAAATATTTCTTAACGACTAAATTTGTGTGCAGAAGATGCTTTATTTTCTAGAGAGCCTTAGACAAAAAATCATAGAGATTCGGGGTTGGAAAAGAAATTGTTTAGCTCTTTCTTTTGGAATGCTCGGGGTTCTAGCGCTGCCTCCTTTTTTGTTTTTGCCATTAATATTGGTTAGCCTCGTAGTTTTTAATTGGATACTTGATGGGATACTAGTAAAAATAAGTGATCACAGTAAGGCTTTTGTTTTTTTTCAGTCGTTTTTGACGGGCTGGTGTTTTGGCCTGGGGTTTTTTTT
The DNA here is from genome assembly GCA_002937995.1 of Alphaproteobacteria bacterium MarineAlpha3_Bin7. Lineage (GTDB taxonomy): Bacteria > Pseudomonadota > Alphaproteobacteria > Rhodospirillales > UBA2165. The sequence continues at coordinate 10,088 of PTLG01000088.1, forward strand.
GGGTGGGTTGTATTGGGTTTACAATTCTTTTTTTGTTGATCCGGATAAATTTGCTTGGCTGTCGCCTTTTGCTGTCTTGTTTCTTTCATCGGGGATGGCGGTATATATTGGTTTTACAGCTTCCTTTGCTTGCATATTTTCACGTCCAGGAATAAGTAGGCTTGTTAATATTTGTATTTTTTGGGTGATATTTGAAT
>PTLG01000089.1 GCA_002937995.1 Alphaproteobacteria bacterium MarineAlpha3_Bin7
TTAGTCAATAAGGCAAAAAAACTACTTAGCAACGAAGATCAGTTTGCTGCCTAATTTGGAAATCTTACCATGGGAATAGCAAAATCGCTTTCCCATGGTCGGTGCTACTTGTTAGGCATTGTACCCGCAATTAAATGTGGATCTAAGCGCTTTTTTAACAGGTTGATCCGCCAGTCTAGATGAGGGCCAGTTGATCTCCCAGTAGATCCCACATTGCCTATTATTTGGTTTTTTTTCACTTTTTGTCCCACCTGTATTTTTGTGCCAGATAAATGAAGAAATGTGGAGGATAGACCATGGCCATGGTCCAATATTATTGTCAAACCCGTAAAATAAAGATTCTTGGCCATTCTAATGATACCTGCCTGAGGGGCTCTAACGGGGGTACCCATTGGAGCCGCAATATCTATACCATAGTGAGGGGCTCGTGGTTTACCATTTAGTATGCGTTTAGTCCCATAAGTACCAGTAATTATGCCCTTTATCGGCCAGGAAAAAACCTTTTCAAAGCCGTTTATTGAGGTTAAATATGACCTTGCTTTGGCTACCTGTTTTCTATCTTCTCTAATTCTTTTTAGTACCTTTTCTGGGGGTGTTACCATATTTTTTGGAAGGCCGTTTATTCGTTGTTCCTGGTAAACTCGTAATTTGGGCTTCAGAATTAATTTTTTTTTTGAGCCGTCTCTAAGAGTTTCAATAAGATGTAAGGGTTCTTTTTCATCTCTATGAAAGCCTACGATGGCTTTACCATTCAACGAGACTGGAATAGTTTTGCCATTGACTGTTAACTTAGAGTCGTTGTCTACTTTGATAACCAATAAACCACCTTGTAATGGCTTTCCTCTGGTAATTTCTATAGACTCAGCAATATTTGGGATGATTGAGAAAGCTAACAAATATAATAGTATGATTCGCATGTAAGGTATTATCCAAATTCATCGAAAGGTCAGAGACTGGTTGATTTGAACCTTGGATTGACTCAATCTCTAAAGTAAATCTATTCTTGATTTCATTCTAGCTTTTTATGGAAATAATTCTAGAATGAGGGCTATAAGTTGATAAAGAATTAAAAGGAAGTAGCCCTGTCAGGATTTTAGACGAACCCTCTACCATGTTGATCAACTAATCAGTTTTTATTTAGCTTTAATCTATCCAATAGCTATCTAAATTGGCTACTGGACCAAAGTATAAGCTGCAACTAAGCCGCCAATTACAGCAATACCTATAAGTAAGCCAATTGCTTGCTTTAGCATTTTTATTACTCCCAAAGAACCAAATAATAATAGCCCCATATTAGAATAATTTATTTTTGTATGAGAGTGATACAAGTCACAGTTGTACAAAAAAAATAAAAAATATAACTGTATTACAATTATTAGTTGTAAAATAGTGTATTGACAGGAAATTTTTATTTAGAAGATTACTAGAGCTCGCGACTCTACACTTTCTCTTACAGGTTTATCTGTATTTCTTGAGGCTAAATCAAATGCACTATGGGCAGAAAATGCTGTTTCATTATTTCCTGGTCTGCTATCGAAAACCTTAAACATAATTAATTCTTCGGGAGTCATTTCTGGAAAGTAATACCAGTTATGTTTTGGATCATATGAAATATGATAAGTTTCAGCTGTCCGATGTTTATATCGCCGTTGTAATGGAACAAAACCACTGTCAGGTATGGTTCTTCCATCGCACATTGCTAGTGGTTCGGAAATAACGGGATGGTTTATGGGCCTCCACGTCTGAACTATAGCAAAACGGTTTTTAAGAACCTTATCCGCATCATTTTTACTTAAAAGGTCTTGTACTCTCTGTCTGGCTGAACGGTCGGTATAATCATTATGAACTGCTTTTACGGGTGCACGTGTATTTTTTTCCGTAGAAACTTTTTCGTTAACAGTTCTAAAAGTATGATCAAATACAATTACTTTGCTCGCTTCTAACTCAGACTTGATCAGGCTAGCAACTTCATCATGATAAATTTTACTAATCTGATTAGCGCTGTAAAAATCATCAACTCGGCTATTGTGTTTCATAAATTTAAAGCCGTAAGTTTCTAAAGCCAATTCTGCAACCTTTGGTCTTCCATCTTTTATTAAACAACGGTGGGACTCATAGGTAGGTGGTTGGGCTTCATGTTCCTTCTCAGGCCAGTCCACGTATTGAAAAGGGGGCGTGCCAGTGTTTACAACATAATTTAGATCTGCATAAACATTCATCGTTAAATTTTACAATATTTAAAGTTTGGTAATAATTACAAAAGAAACTTATCATAGTTTGGCGGATATATGGAGTAAAGTTTTACCGACGTGAAATGTCAATATTGTATAGATGGTTTAGTTATAGATGTCTTTAGATCTCGTGGGTCTCTTCTTAGCTCACCCCGCAGCTTTCTTGCAACGGTACCTTGTAAATCAGGTCCAAATGAACGGGACAAAAACAGGGACTTGATTAGCGTAAACTGTTTCCAGCTAGATAGTTTACGCAACTAATGGATAAATCTGGAGAATTAAATCACTTAGATTTTTAAACCTGTTATCAACTCGTAAAGTATTTCTTTTAGTTTGAATAAATTTGTTTATAAGTTTAACTATGAAATCTATTTTATTTAGTTGGTGGCTTATTGGTTGCCTTTTTATTTTAAATGGCTGTATGGCGACCTGCGGGGGGGCAGGGTAGTCTGACCCTATTGTTCCGTAAGAAAAAAATCATTCTAAGAATAACGATCAAGTTGTTAAGAGCAACCCTAGAGAAAGTCCCAAAAAAAATCCTCCAGCTGCCAGTCCAAGCCACAAATTAAAAATATTTATTATTTTTTGCATGAGGTTTACAGGTAAATAGTGATCATCATTCCAATACTAAAAAAGAATGTAGCGAGCGGTATTTGAAGCCAACGGACCATTCTGTCCTCCATCAAATTATTTAATCTTCTGACGGGCATACTCTAGCCAAGTTATTAATAAATTACTAATAAAAAACTTTTGTTTATAAATTATTGAATTAGATTAATTACTGGCCTTAAGTTCTTGTATATCCTTGTTAATTGGAACTAGATCAAAAACTATTTTCTTACCTGGGGTTTTAGAGGAATGAACTAAAAAGGGCTTTTGTAACCTTACTGGTCGTTCTGTAATTATGTTCAGTGTTCCGCCAATATCATTGGGAGAATAACGAAATTCAATTATGTTGCCTACGGAATGCCTGGGTTCAAATGGGGCGGCAATCCAGTCAACATTGACAAAGTTAATAAATATAACAGTACCCTCCCTGGATGTGTCATAACTTAAGTTAGAGGGGGAACTAATATATAGAACCAAGCGCGTTCGATCGAACAGCTTTTGTGTTTCTATGCCTGTAACACTGGGTTTCCGTACAAACTCCACTAGTGAACGAAGAGGTAAGTCTGACTGAATATTATTTTGTCCAAGTGCTGACGACTTTAAAGACGTTATCGAAAGCAATATTGAGAAAAATAGTATAGCTAACTTGAAAGAGAAAGTTTCCATCACCCAGCACCTATGTTTTTTATTTTTTTATTTGACTTAATTTTAATGTAAACTCTAGGGTTTCTAACTTAAGATTTAGTGAATCTTCTCAGGAATAAAGTTTGGGGGAGTTAGCACTTTATTTTTTTAAACTGTTGTCTAAACTTTTTATCGTTTTTAATCTCCCATTCTCTCTTCATAGCACCAGTTTTCGATAAATATCGTTCGGCATATACAATTTTCCATTGGCGTCCTCTCGTGAACCGAGCACCTTTTCCTTGGTTATGCATATCTAGACGTTTAGCAAGATCATTAGTCCAACCAACATAGGTGTAGAAATTATGAGTTTCTATTGTTGAAAGTATATAGACATAGCAGTAATTCTCTTTTTCCAAATTTAATATACCCTATGGCTCAGCAAAAACTGGACACAATAAACGTGTTTGCGATTGTACTAATTGGTGTTATACCAAAAGGTAAGAACGATTGAACTATTTATTCGAAAGTTATTAGTACACCAATTATCGATGTTCCACAGATCCTTCAAAACAAGCCTTATAATCATGAGAAATATATGTAATTATCTACGGATTCATTGGCTTTTTTACTCTAGCCAGGAGTATATAGGTGGCAGATAATAATCTATTTGGTGAATGGCTAAATAAAACCCTAGATCTAGATCGCGAGGAAATTGCTCCTGTTAGAGTGAGCATGGCTAATGCGATTCGGTTTTTGTCAGCGGATGCAGTTGAACAGGCTCAGTCAGGCCATCCTGGAATGCCGATGGGTATGGCAGACGTCGCTACAATTTTGTTTTCAGAATTTCTAAAATTTGATCCCGAAAACCCTCTTTGGCCCGACCGTGATAGATTTGTTTTGTCAGCTGGTCATGGCTCGATGTTATTGTATTCGCTACTTTATTTATCAGGTTATCGAGATATGACAATTGACGAAATTAAGAACTTTCGACAGTTGGGTTCAAAAACAGCGGGACATCCAGAGTTTGGGCACGCAAGTGGAATTGAGACAACCACTGGCCCTTTAGGTCAAGGGTTGGCTATGGCTATAGGTATGGCTCTTGCTGAAAGGATCAATTGTGCAAAATTTGGGAAGGATCTAGTTGATCACTTTACATATGTAATCGTTGGTGACGGATGTTTGATGGAAGGAGTTAGTCATGAATCTATATCTTTTGCCGGCCATTTAAGGCTCAACAAATTGATTGTACTTTTTGATGATAACTCAATTTCAATTGATGGCGATACTAACTTGACAGTGTCAGATAACCAGTTGGAACGTTTTGGGGCTAGCGGTTGGGATGTTAGGAGTATTGATGGCCACGATTACGACCAGATAATCACGGCTTTGCAGGATGCGCAACTCTCAGATAGGCCGTCTCTCATAGCATGTAAAACAATTATTGGTTTTGGTGCCCCCAATAAAGCTGGAACAGCTGCCTGTCATGGATCTCCATTAGGAAAAGAAGAATTGGCTGAGGCTAGAAATAAACTTGGCTGGGAGTCACAGGCATTTGAGGTGCCCGAGGAAATTATGAATATTTGGCGCTCTGTTGGAAGGCGATCCCAAAAACAATTTACTAGTTGGACTGATAGATTAACCCGAAGTGATCCCAATACCAAAGAAGCATTTGATTTGGCGATTGCGGGTCACCTCTCCGAAGAACTTGCGGAAACTGTTAATCTATTTAAAGAGGGAGTGTCTAAAGAAAAACCTAAATGGGCAACGCGTAAAGCGTCTGGAGAATTTTTAGAGTCTTTAGTAAATATTTTGCCTACACTCACTGGTGGCTCTGCAGATTTGACGGGTTCTAATAATACAAAAACCTCAAAGAGCAAGCCTATTCAGTTTAACGATTTTAGCGGTGGTTATATTTACTATGGTGTTAGAGAATTCGGAATGGCAGCTATAATGAATGGGATGGCCTTGCATGGAGGGGTAATTCCTTACGGGGGAACCTTTTTAGTGTTTGCTGATTATATGAGGCCAGCTATTCGTCTATCAGCGCTAATGAAGCAACGAGTAATTTATATTTTGACTCACGATTCAATTGGTCTTGGAGAGGACGGCCCCACCCATCAGCCTGTAGAGACCCTTGCCTCCTTGAGGGCAATACCTAATTTAAATGTTTTTCGACCAGCCGATCCTGTTGAGGTTGCTGAGTGCTGGGCTCTAGCGCTAGCTTCTCAGTTTGCGCCATCTGTAATAGCCCTGACTCGACAAGGGGTACCTACTTTAAGAAAAAAATATATGGAAAGTAACCTATGTGAAAGTGGTGGTTACATTATTAGTAAAAGTGATTTAAAACCTGCAGTTACCATCATATCTTCGGGTTCTGAGGTAGCTATTGCTGTTGAGGTGCAAGAAGAGTTAGCCTTAGACAATATTGGTGTTAACGTTGTTTCTATGCCGAGTTGGGAAATTTTTGATAATCAAAGCGTGGATTATCAAAGATCAATTTTGGGAAGTGGTCTGAGAGTGGGGCTAGAGGCGGCTATTGAACAGGGGTGGCACAAATATCTGGGAGACAGTGGTATTTTTGTTGGCATGAAGGGATTTGGGAGTTCGGCACCCGCTGAACAACTATATGATCATTTTAAGATTAATGTTCAATCTGTAATCGAGGCGATAAAAAGTAAGTTGTAGATATATGACATTTTCTAGTGTCATTTTTTGGGAGGTTTGAATGGACATAGTTAAGTTATCAAATGTGGCTAATAAAATGGTTGAAGATAACAAGGGACTATTAGCGGCCGATGAAAGTACTGGTACAATAGCCAAAAGGCTCTCCACTATTGGAGTTGAGTCTACTGAAGATTATAGACGGGATTACAGGGAAATGTTGTTCAAGGCTGATGGGTTGGCAGAGTATATTAGCGGTGTAATTTTGTTTGATGAGACAATTAGACAAAAGTCACAAGATGGTAAGTCATTAACCGCAATATTATCAGACAAAGGAATAATGCCAGGAATTAAAGTTGATAAAGGTGCAAAGTCTTTGGCTGGTCATGACGAAGAAAAGGTTACAGAGGGCTTAGATGGTTTGGTTGAGAGGGTCGAGGAATACGTATCAATGGGTGCCAAATTTGCTAAATGGAGAGCAGTTATAACAATAGGAGATAGCATACCTACAAGCTATTGCATAAAGGCTAATGCTCATGCGCTTGCAAGGTATGCTCGTATTTGTCAGGAGGGTGGATTAGTTCCAATAGTTGAACCAGAAGTTTTAATGGATGGAGAGCATTCCATAGCGAAGTGTGAGGATGTGACCAAATTAACACTCAAAGCCGTTTTTAATGAGCTATTTGACCATAGTGTTGATAGTTCTGGTATAGTCTTAAAACCAAATATGGTTATTTCTGGAAAAAATTGTCAGGAGCAAGCAGGGGTTGAGGAGATTGCAGATAGGACAATTGCGGTGCTACTCAATTGCGTTCCTGCCAGCGTACCTGGTATAATGTTTTTATCAGGTGGTCAAAGTGAAATCGATTCTACTATACACCTTAATGAGATGAATAAGAAGAAAAATGACCTTCCTTGGTCTTTAAGTTATTCATATGGTCGTGCTCTTCAAGAGAGTGCCCTCAAGGTTTGGGGCGGAGATAATAATAATAATATGAAAGCACAAGAGAAATTACTGGTTAGGGCAAGACAAAATAGTCTTGCATGTGCAGCGAAATATGAGGGTGAAGTGGCTTAATGAATAGGGTTAAAATATCACCGTCCATCTTATCAGCAGATTTTAGCAAGCTTGCAGAGGAGGTGAGGGCTGTAGACAAAGCTGGAGCAGACTATATTCATATTGATGTGATGGATGGCCATTTTGTACCTAATATTAGTTTTGGAACACCAATAATTAGGGATATCAGGCCACATTCAAAGAAAGTATTTGATGTTCATTTAATGATTGAGCCAGCGACCCCATACCTAGAGTCGTTTGCTAACTCAGGGGCTGATATTATAACCGTCCACGCTGAAGCCGATAAGCATCTCGATAGAAATTTAGAGTATATAAGGAGTCTTGGGAAAAAAGCGGGTGTTTCTCTAAATCCTTCAACCCCACCCTCTGCAATTGAGCAAGTTATTGATAAGCTTGATCTTATCTTAGTTATGACAGTAAACCCAGGTTTTTCAGGTCAGAAATTTATTTCTTCCCAATTGGAAAAGATAGTAAAGATTAAAGAATTGATTGGTGGGAGATGTATAGAATTGTCGGTGGACGGCGGAGTAAATGCAAATAATGCTTCATCTATTGTAGAGGCAGGAGCAGATGTATTAGTTGCTGGTAGTGCTGTGTTCGGTGAAAAAAATTACGGTTCAGCTATTTCAGCACTTAGAGATATTGATGGATAGAATCAATTTTAGGGTTTTATTACTCCCGTCGCAAAGGGGTATTTTGGGTCTATGACTTTGAAGAAATCTAATTTGATGACAATTCAAACTCAGCTCAATAACACTTTTGCTGGTATAATTTTAAAGCTGTTTTCAGATTTTTTAATACATTATTTGTGGGAGAAGCGCTGGTTCTTTATAGCTCTTTTTGTTGGGGGGGTGCTAATGCTAGCGCCTACTCCGAATGGTTTGTCTCCCGATGGAATGATAGTTTTAGCTATGTCGATCATGGCAACCATAATGTTCATTGCAGAACCAATTCCTCTTCCTGCTGTGGCGCTACTAATAATTTTGGGACAGATATTTCTTTTGGGTCATGATTCTTCGTTAGTCGCTAAAACCGTTTGGAATGACTCTGTACTGTTTATACTTGGTTCACTAATGCTAGCTGTCGCAGTAGTAAAGCAGAATTTAGATAAACGGATAGCCTGGTTAATTGTCAGGATCACGGGGACTAAGACCTCAAGAATTTGTTTTGGTATTTCATTGGTTTCTGGTTTGCTTGCGTCTTTTGTTGGCGAACATACCGTTGCTGCAATGATGTTGCCAGTTGGTATAACCTTGGTGACTCTTACATCGGATGACCCAAAAAAGGTAAAAAACTTAGCGGCTGTTTTACTTTTTTCTATTGCCTATGGAGCGTCCGTTGCAGGTATTGGCACACCGTCAGGGGGTGCTAGAAATGCTATAATGATAGGATATTGGAAGGAATTTTTCTATGAACCCTCCAATCCAGAAACTTATAAATTCATAGTAGATTATGCGCGTTGGATGTTATTCGCATATCCTATGTTTCTTATTCAAGCGCCATTCGTTACCCTGATTTTGCTATACACTTTTCGGCCAGAGTATAGTGACCTATCAAGGGCAGTGGTAAAGTTACGACAAACGGTTGAGTCGCAGGGGGGGATGACCAGATCCGATTGGGTAGCGATCCTCTTATTTTTTATAATATTGTTAGGTTGGATTTTCGCATCTGATATTTTTGGTATGGGCACAATAGCAATATTGGGAGCAGTATTATTTCTGGTGGCAGGTTTGGTGAAATGGGAAGATATTAATTCCGGGGTTAATTGGGGGGTTGTCTTACTATATGGTGCTGCGATTTCTCTTGGAATCGAAATGAAAGAAACGGGTGCAGCAGAATGGGTTGCAATGTCATTTTTATCACTATTGGAGCCATTTGGGGCAAGCGATGGCTTTGGTCTTTGGGCTGCTGTTTCGGTCTTAACAACAGCGGTAACAAATATGATGTCAAATGGCGCGGCAGTTGCTGTTCTTGGGCCTATTGTCTTGAAAATGGCAACCGTTGCCGGTGAAAGCCCTATAACAATTGGGTTTATTACAGCTATTTCCTCAGCATTTGCTTACCTAACAGTTGTTGGAACACCTGCCTGTACCATAGTTTATGCGTCAGGATACTTAAAAACTACAGATTTTCTCGTTGTGGGGTGGAAGATGGTGTTAGCGTCTACCATAATAATGTTACTGGCAGCGAGGCTATATTGGCCTATATTAGGCTCATGAGGGTGATTTTGTGGAAAGCAGGTTATGGTTGAGATAATTACTGATGCCGACGCTTTGGCTGAACATAGGCTAACTAGATTTCGTATTCTAGTTTGTGTTGATGGTTCAGAGGAGAGCTATAAGGCAGTAAATTATGCTGCTGAGTTGGGAAAGGGTAAAGATGCCGATATTGTGTTACTTTATGTTAGGCCAGTAGATCAAGGGCTTAGGACAGGGGGGTTACAAGTAAGGGTTGCCAGAGAAAATATGTTAAATTGGGGGCTAGAGTTGCCTGGTATACAGTATCTAAAAAAAGCAAGGGACGTTTTAATCAGTAATGAAGAGTTAGCACTAAATTGGGACCAACATAGTGCTCATACGGATATAGCGGGTGACCCTTTAGGTGATAATAAGATTGCATATATTAATTCGGATAATAAAGCGATTGTATTAAAACTGAAAACTGCAAGTTCAATTGCTGCTGGGATTTTAGATCAATATGATTTAGGTCCATACCAAATGATTATACTGGGTAATAGTGGGGCTGCTGGAGGTATCTCCAAAAGTTTGTGGGATCCTGCTATAGCTGAGAAAGTTGCTGTTCATGCGCCCTGCTCAGTTTGTGTGACAAGAAATTTAGAGATGGGCAAGGGAATGCTCTTGTGTGTTGATGGATCTGACAGATCCATAGAAATGTTGGGAAAGGCAGTTGATGTTGCAAAGCGTGTGGGGGCAGATATTTCTATTATGTCTGTTGCATTGGATGGTGACTCTGAAAAAGAAGCTAATAAAAATGTGAGCCAAGGTATCGAAAAGCTAAATGGTTTAGGTGTTAGTGTGAAAAATAAATTGGTAG
>PTLG01000009.1 GCA_002937995.1 Alphaproteobacteria bacterium MarineAlpha3_Bin7
GTCCCCAGAATTTTTCACATATGCAACTCGGTCACTATTGGTATTACCGTCTAATAGCGCCCTATGAAGCCAATCAATAACATATTGATGACAATCTAGGCCTCCTAGATTTGGAAGTCCCCATAGCGGATGAAACTGATCCTCTATAACCCACATCTCCTTGTTGCATGTAAGGTCCTGGTACACTTCAATAGCATCTTCAAGAGGGCACAAGGGATCAAACTCTCCTGTCACCAATAATGTTGGGCAAGTGATCTTGTCAGCATAACCCTTCACCGTCATGTCCTTAGCCATTTTATCAAACTCGTCTTCATCTTCCATACCAGCCATGTACATAAACACCTGCTTAAATCTTGGAGAAGACTGAGAAAAAATAGTGTTATTAGGATTAAAGCATGCGACACCGCTTGCTAAAGCAGCTGCGCGATGATCATAACTAGCTAATCTCAGGGACCAATAACTCCCCATACTAATACCATAAACACCTATCTTCTCGCTATCTACCTCTTCGCGGTCCTGCAAATAATCCATGACGGCGGCACCTGCTCTTTCATAATTATCTCCCACCGCTCTAATCTTCTGTATATTAGAGTTACCTTGCCCTGGTCCGTCCATCGACAATATATGCATACCCCTTGCAATAGCTGGGTTGTTCACGGCTTTTGGGAAGGCCTCTTTACTTTGATCCATTCCTGGCACGTATATAACACAGGGTGCTTTTCTGCGGTCAGGCAATAGATGCAAAAGGCATGAAATAGTCTTTCCGTCATCAAAGGGAACCTCAACGCGCTCTATCGGATATGAGGCAACTTCGCTTCTTCTATCAACCATTTCTGACAATTTATTATATGTTGAAATTTTTACCGGGTTATCATCATAAAATATTGGGTGCTGAGCCATTCTATAACCCTCTATAGCATGGTCATAATGCTCAGTTGCTGTGGTGTTAAAACCCTGCTTTTGCGCTTGTTTTGCCAAATTTTCATCATGCTCAGCTTTTTCCCTCCACATCTTTGGCAGCATTCTATAATTGTGAGCTCTTTTAGGAGTTTCCCAATCATCTCTCTCAAAGTTTTGAACTCTCCCCCTCATATTGAGTGCGAGATCAAGCATCCACTGCTGGTTATCTCTTCGGGTCCTTAGATCTTTAACTGGCATTTACTCCTCCATAAAACTTCTTTGTTAGTATCCTAATTAAAATGATATATTTACTATTGGGAAAATCAGTCATTCCAATCTTTTTGTGGGCTATCTGGATTTGAGAAAAGACCAACAGACTTTATTCCCATAATTGCACAATATTCATCCCTATTTGATGTGTCCCCGCTGATCCCAACAGAACCAATGGCCTCTTCGTTATCATTACAAATCAGAACACCTCCCGGCACTGGTATGAACCTGCCACCAGACGCTGCAGACAATGCGCCCTGAAACGCAACCCGGTCCTTTAATCTCTCTGCTGTTCGACGACTTGGAGCACCCATTCCCAATGCACCCCATGCCTTTCCTATAGCTATGTCAGCTCTCAAAATTCCGGAACCGTCTTCTCTTTGAAATGATACCAGATGCCCACCAGCATCTAATACTGCAATCGTAAGGGGCTGCATTTCGTACGATCTCGCTTCGTGTAAAGCCTGAACAATTATTCCATTAGCTTTTTCTAAAGGCAATGTTACAATTAGAGAATTCTTATTTTTACTCGCCACTCAAACACCTCAGATTAATTGAACAATTTTTAGTTTAACAACAAAATACATGACGACAATGTTATCAAGTCCCTTTTTAACAAAATTTTTTCTACTTGGAAAATTCCTCACGAACAATCCGTGTATGCTCCCCACAATATGGCACCCCCTTAAGCTTATTTTTAGAACCCAGCACCTTGTATGGTGGCGAAGGTATTCTAACTGGCCCACTTTCCGTGTTGACTGTAGTTCTACGGAGATCGGAATGCTTTGACAGGCCCTCTACATTATTCAGGTAGCCATAGGCAATATCATTTTGTCTCAGGAGTTTGGATAATTGAACCGAAGTTTTACTTAAAAAATATGAGCCAATCTTTTTCTCAAGAGACTTTCTGTTCTTAACTCTTGAAATATTTGATGAAAACCTTTTATCCTCCAATAATTCTGGTGTTCTCAAAACCCTTACAACAAATTTATTCCACTCTCTATCATTTTGAATTGATATTACGATAACCTTATCGTCCTTGGTAACAAAAGAAGAGTATGGGGCTATGGATGGATGCCTAAGACCCATCCGCTTCGGAGATTTTCCGCCATAATCGAAATGAAGAAGCGGTACAGCCATCCATTCTGCCATACTATCAAATAGAGAGCATGTAATAGCCTGACCCTTTCCACTAATCTTTCTTTCTATTATTGCATTTAATATTGCAGCATGTGCATTCATTCCAGCCGCTATGTCACATACAGAAACCCCCACCCTACTAGGTTCCCTAGAAGAACCCGTTACTGATGATAGGCCAGTTTCCGCCTGAACGAGCATATCATACGCCTTCATTTCCCTTGACGGACCGTCACTGGAATATCCGGAAATATCACAGGTAATTAACCGCGGGTATTTTTTTCTCAGCTTTTTAGAATCAAACCCGGCTCTTTTGGCAGCACCAGGGCCCAAATTTTGTAAAAAAACATCGGCTTTAGAAATAATGCTTTCTAAAAGCCTTTTGTCTTCGCCCTCTTTGATATCAAGAACAACTGACTCCTTGCCCCGATTAAGCCAGACAAAATATGCACTTTGTCCATTTACCACATCATCATAACCCCTTGCGAAATCTCCTTCCTTTCTCTCTATCTTTATTACTCTAGCACCTGCATCTGCTAGTCTAGACGAACAATATGGGGCGGCGACTGCTTGTTCTAAAGCAACCACTAAAATATCCGATAGGGGCTTATTGCTTGCCATTTTGATTTCCACTTAATTACTTTATTCAGCTGCCTGAACGTTTTTTTGGTTGTTACGAAATAGCTCAGCCAAATCATTTTTCTCTTGATCAAAATCGTTTAAGGAATCTGATTTTACGTGACCATATCCCCTTACTTTCTGGGGTAGATTTAATAGACTAAGGGCCACATCAAAATTAACAGAATTAAGATCACTCAATACCATTGTTAAAATTTCTTTATATTGTCTAAGAAATTTTCTTTCTATTTGTCGATCTCGATGGTAACCAAAAACATCCAGCTTTGACGCTCTTAAAAACCTTAATCTTGAGATTATTTTTAATACAGGTGTCATCCACCAACCTTTAAACTCTATCTTTCTTGGGTTTCCAGTAATTGGATCAATACGCGCAAATAGTGGGGGAGCAAAGTTATACGATATACTGTAGTTACCATCAAATTGCTCAGTAAGGGCTCTCATAAACTTTGATGATGTAAACAACCGAGCCACCTCATACTCATCCTTATAAGCCATAACTTTGAACAAGTTTCTTGCGGCCGCTTCTTCCAGCTCTCGGCTATTTGGCCTGATAGACTTTTCACTAAGTTTAACTCTTTCAAGCCAGCTAATGTATTGGTCAGCATAACCTTGATCTTGGTAAAGAGTTAAATCATCAACACGCTCTGCAACAAATTCATCAAGTGAAAATTTAGTTTTGTTTATCTCTAAGCTAGTGTCTTCTACCTTGGGAAGTTTTTCTCTGTCAGTTGCTGCCACCCTTCCCCAGGAAAAGGCTTCCAAATTATCTTCTACTGAAACCCCATTAAGTTTTATTGCCGACGCTATTGCGGCTGCCGAAAGAGGAATTAATCCTCTCTGAAAAGCAAACCCCATAAGAAATATATTAGCACAAATACTATCACCCATTACCTTTGCAGATAGCTCAGTTGAATTGATTTTTTCAAGGTTTTCCTCACCAATCCTTGCAACTATAACATTTTTGTAACCTTCGGATGACAGCGGCATATCGGGCTTTTCAGCAAAGGCCGCAATCGGCACAAGATGATCGTTGATTATTGCAGACGTTCGTTCATTACTCATGCAGCTCACTGCTTCCGCCCCGGCAGCAACAATCATGTCAAAACCAAGTAGCAAGTCAGCCATGCCTGTTCCTACTCGCGTTCCAAATGTTCTATTTTGATCATTTGAAAGCCTTATATGGCTCATAACAGCTCCATTTTTCTGAGATAACCCTGTTTGATCTAGAACTGAGCACCCGACTTTATCGATGCTAGCTGCTGTTCCCAGGATTGCTGCAGTTGTAATCACGCCAGTACCGCCAATTCCGGTTAAAAGAATATTGTAGGACTCGGATATATTCTTGGAGATAGGATCTGCAAGCTCACTAAACAGATCAATTTTTGGCCTATTTGGTTTTTCGAAACGCCGAATTTCTCCGCCATGAACTGTAACAAAACTAGGGCAAAAACCATCCAGGCATGAAAAATCTTTATTACAAGAAGACTGATCAATTATTCTTTTACGACCAAGCTCTGTTTCTTTTGGCTGGACAGACACACAGTTAGAGGCTGAATTACAATCGCCGCAGCCTTCGCAAACACTTTCATTAATAAAAACTCTTTTTGGAGGATCTATTAATATTCCTCTTTTCCTGCGCCTGCGCTTTTCAGCGGCACAAGTCTGGTCAAATATAATAGCGGTAACACCGGTGATTTCCCTTAACTCTATTTGTATTCTCTCTAATTCCTTTCGGTGATATACCTTACAATCTTGTGGCCAATTTATGCCCCTAGGGTATTTATCTGGCTCGTCTGAAAGAACTACTATCTTACCTAATCCTTCAGAGCGAAGTTGCTGCGCTATATCCCACGGGAGCAATTCTCCATCCATAGGCTGCCCACCTGTGAGAGCCACGGCGTCATTGTATAAAATCTTGTAGGTTATATTTACCCCAGAGGCTACCGCAGCCCGGATGGCCAGCAACCCAGAATGAAAGTAGGTGCCATCTCCAATATTTTGAAAGACATGTTTTTCACTCGTAAAAGGCGCCTGACCAATCCAAGTCCCTCCCTCAGCGCCCATATGAGTATATGCATCAGTATTCCGATCCATAAAAACTGCCATGGTGTGGCAACCAATTCCAGCGAGAGCCCGGCTCCCTTCCGGAACCTTGGTAGAACTATTATGGGGACACCCCGAGCAAAACCAGTAGGATCTCTCAGGTGGTGATGTTGGCAAATTCGAACTATCAGTTTTTGCGTTAAGTTTAGCGATGGCAGCATTTAAACAATTTTGACCTCCTTCCTCTAAATATCTACCTGCTATTATCTGAGCTACCTTTGTACCCGATAACTCACCATACTCAGGCACTATAGGAACACCGTTCTCATCAAATTTACCCGTAATTTTTGGTCGAATATTATTGGGCAACTTATAAAGTATTTTTGCGGCCTGCTCTTCGATAAGTGACCTCATCTCTTCAATTATTAGTAATTCATCAAAGCCTGATGCCCACTCAATAAGACTATTTGGCTCTAAGGGCCAGGGCATAGAAACTTTAAAGACACTGATCCCCAACTGTTCGCGCTCAGTATCCGACATTTGAAGTTCTTCAAACGCCTGGCAAACATCCAGCCAAGATTTCCCAGCTGCTATTATTCCCAGTCGCTTTTTTTCAGATTTATGCGTAACAATATTTAATTGGTTTATTTTGACAAATGCCTCAACGGCTTTCAATTTTATCGATATAAGTCTTTTTTCTTGCTCAACGGGCTTGTCCGGCCAACGAATGTGAACACCCTCCTCCGGCAATGGAAAATCCGGAAGAGAGGGCTCAAAACCTAGGGTGTCCAGCGACACATTTGCTGAACCCTCTACAATATCTCCTACACACTTAATGCCCACCCATGCGCCCGAAAATCTTGAGAGCTCAAAACCATATAGCCCATAATCCAAATATTCCTGAACCGATGAGGGATAAAATATTGGGATCATGGCTGCAATTAAAGCCTGCTCAGATTGATGAGCTGTAGTTGAAGATTTGGCACCGTGATCGTCACCAGCTAAAACTAAAACCCCACCATTCTGTGAAGTCCCCGCCATATTTCCATGCTTCAAGGCATCCCCTGAACGATCAACACCCGGACCTTTTCCATACCAAATCGAGAACACACCGTCATATTGCGCACCGGGTCGAAGACCTACTTGCTGCGTCCCCCAACATGCCGTAGCTGCTAAATCCTCGTTCACTCCAGGCTGAAACTTTATCTTATAAGTATCTAAATGGGATTTAGCTCGCCATAAGGCTGTATCATATCCACCTAAAGGTGAGCCTCGATAGCCAGAAATATAGCCTGCTGTATTCAATCCCCTTTTAACGTCTAGCCTCCTCTGAAGCATAGGTAATCTAACCAATGCCTGGGTACCGGACAGGAATGCTCGACCGGTATCTGATACATATTTTGTATCAAGGGTTAACGTTTTATCATCCTCAAGGATCTCTATTACTCCAATTCCATTATAATCTTACCTTACTCAAATACGCCTAGATGATTTATAGTTTGGTTTATATTCTTTTGGGGGCTTACCACCGGCAGCTCGCCTAGCTAAGGCTTCATGCACAGTTTCTGCATTTTCAGCAAATTTAAGGCCCTGTCTACGGTCCGTCGGTGAAACTTCCATCAAATCAGGTGGAGGTAATGTTGAAGCAGGAAAATATGCAATACTATCCTTTTCTCTTTTTTTCTTACCTGGTTTTATTTTAGGCCGGTTAGCGTCCTTCGCTTTAACTACTATATTTTCTGGATCATATTTGAAAGATCGCTTACCCTTCACCTCCAAATCTAGCCACCATTTTTTCTCATCTAGCGGATTACCATAACCAAGAAAATCATCTAACCAAACGGCAATAGGTACTAATACCGGCTTTAACCACATTGCATTGATGCCAAGCCAACTGCCCACTTGGTGTAAGATCGGACCATCCAGGGTTGTATCCTTGCTTAAGGGACAAACCTTAACACACCTGCCACATGCAGATCCCTTTAGATTAGTTGCTCTATAAATGGTGCACCGCTCGCTATCTGGCTTCCATGTCTCATAACCATTAAATATTACCTTCTCACCATAAGGTATTGCGTTACAAGGGCACTCCCGAGCACATTTCTGACATTTTGAGCAAAATGTCTGCACTCCAAAATCGATAGGCTTATCAGGCTTTAACGGCATATCTGTCGTTAGAACAGCCGTCTTAAAACGCATTCCTAAAAATGGGTTAATTGCACTCTCTCCAATCCTACTTTGCTCCCCCAGTCCAGCATGAATTACCAGAGGAACATGTAGAACGTGACTATCCAGATTAGAGTGTGATCTTGCTGAAAAGCCCATCTGCCTTATCATTTCAGCCATGACACCAACTATCTCCGCTCCTCTCAGATAAGCCCTCATCGATTGCGAGCCAGATATCCAATCGTTACCAGTGGCACCAAGGAAAGTCTCGTAGCCCTGGTCAATAAGTACTACTAATGCGTATTTATGATAGGGCTCTATTTCCCTGCCTCGCTTGTCGTGCGAATACCAGCAATAGTCCGGGATTTCACAAATACCACTAATGGAAGACCCCATATAATAGCTAAGCGCTTTTAAAGCATTGGTATTTTCTTCAGGATTGCCGTTACTAATAGAATTATCCTCCGCTACAGTTCCATCCTGCAATGGCTTTATAGCCCAACTAGGGCGAACAATCCCTTGGGAAACCGGATGCTTCTGAGACCAGCGGTCTGCCTCCATTCGCGTTTTTTCGCCAATGTCACCCAAAGCAGTCCGCATATACATATTTGCTCTACTAGGCACCCGTGGAACCTCATCTGAAAAAATATGCGTAGTGGGCTTTTCCACTCTCTTTAATTTTTCCACAGGATAAGGCCCTAAGTGAGACGATCTTTTTTTTCTTCTCCACCTCTCAATCCCGGATACTCCGCCAGAAAGCCCAAAAAAGTAATCGAGGTCTCGTCCACTTCTTATTGACCCACTTAATGGTAAATCTATTTGCAAAGGATAGTTTGTTGTTACTACGGCAATAGAAAACCGGTTATCAAAATAAGGATTAAAAATATTTGATTTGTCTCTTATAGCTAAACCGGATAGGACCGCCGCCTTTTCCAAATCAACATCTGCAGCTCCCTGCCAATGTGTGCAGCTGAGAAAGCCCATAGATGAAATTTGACCACCAAGATTTATTGCAATTTCTGCTGCTCTCAAGGTTGAGATAAGACCCTCTATTCCTTGCACCCACTCTGAAGCTTTATTATCTATATCAATAGGATCTGAGTGCTCTACAACAATTACCACGGCATGAGTGTGCAAAAATGTTCTGCCAACCCAAAGGGTTTCAGGAATTTCACAAATCCCTATTTGACTAGCATCCAAAAAGTAACCTGCCCCTTTGATATCTCTTGTTCTCAAAGATAAGTCATCCGGAACAGGTGCCAAATCCTTAAAGGGCTCAGCCTCTCTCAACTCCTCGTATGCTGATAAATGTTTATTTATTGCTAAAATCAAAGGAGTTAAGTGGGAAATCTCTGTGTCACTGTGTACACCATGCTTTGCTGCAGCTTCAGATTTGATGATAGTTGCATCTCGCTTTAGCCGCTCAGCAGGAAACGGTCCCAATTCCACAGGCCGCTTGGATCTATTAATTCCGAACATTAAACTTACCCTATTATATAACAGCCCATTCTTATTTGAAGCTTATCATAACAATTTTAATCTTAAAATAATTAGGTTAATCTCTATAAATCAAACTATTGGGTAGAGTTAAATGCACACTCCGAGTGTTAGTAAACAGAATTCCGATGAAAAACCAGAAACCATTGTCCATGCATTGATCCACGCAACAAAAGCTAATCCGAAAAAAATTGCTGTTTATTGTGGGAACAAATTCGAAACTTATGAAGAGGTAAATAAGAAAGCCACCGGTGTTGCTGCCTCACTAAAAGATCTGGATATTTGCCGGGGTGACCGTGTCGCTGTAATCCTACCCCCGTCTTCAGCTATTTTTTCTTTATTTTTTGGAGTAATGGCATGTGGGGCCCAATTAACATTGATTAACCCTCGGTTGCCAAAAGCTGAGCTAGAAATACTAGTTGAAATTAGCAAGCCTTCATTAATCATATGTGATACAAACCTGACGAATCTTCTCACAGACTTTTCTAAAAAAATGGAAACTAAACTCATATCCTGCAAGGAAGATCTAATACAAGTCAATGAGGACAAATTAGATTCTTTAGAGATTCCATCTGCTAATGATATAGCTTTAATACTTTTTACCGGAGGTACAACCGGATCTCCAAAGGGGGTTCCTCACACGCATAAACAAGTTATAAGTGCGATAACAGCAATTGAAGATAGATGGACATCGAGGAATGGTCAGGAGATATTTTTAAATATTCCACCATTATTTCATATTGTTGGTTTGTTTCATGGATGCTTTCAACCAGTTCTCTCTAATTCGACATCGGTCCTACTAGAGAGCTTTGACCCGTCTATAGTATTTAAGCTTTTTGAAGAATTGAAAGTTACCATTTGTGTTGCTGGCGCACCCTCTTCTTATATAGCTATGCTTAATCATCCTGAATTTTCAAAAATAGATTTCAATAATCTACGTTTTTTTTGTGGGGGTGGAGCACCCTTGGCTAGCGAGACGCTAAAGGAGTGGGAGGATATAACTGGCGTACCTGTGCTGGAAGGTTATGGAATGACTGAAGGCGCCCCAACTTGTAATAATCCATTGAACGGAACGCGAAAACTTCTCTCGGTTGGAAAGCCAGTTTTAGGAATAGAGTTAGAAATTGTGGATATCGAAACAGGGAAAAAATTAATGCCACCTAAAGAACCAGGTGAAATAAGGGTAAGGGGTAGTCATATTACCGCGGGTTATCTCGATAATATTGAAGAGACAAATAATACATTTCGCAACGGATGGCTGTATACTGGCGATATAGCCTACGTTGATGAAGAAAATTACGTTTTCATCATTGATAGGGTAAAGGAGATGGCAATTATCAGCGGATTTAATGTTTTTCCAAGAGAGATTGATGAAGCGTTGATGACCCATCCTGAAATAAGTGAGGCTGCAACTATCGCTCTTCCTCATAAATCAAAGGGTGAAATAATAAAATCCTTCTTAAAATTAGTGAGTAGTTCAGAGATAACTGAAAATGAAATCAAGGATTACTGTCGGGAAAGATTGATAAGTTATAAAATACCTTCGGAGATAGAGTTTTGCGCCAACCTCCCAAAAACGCCTATAGGGAAAATAGATAAAAAGTTGTTGAAGAAAAATTCAATTAATAAATAATAATAACTACAAACCAGTTACTGGACATTGCTACAAGTATCATTGCTAGTAAATAAATTTCGAGTTTGTTGGAGGATAAAACATGGGACTAGAATATCCACTAATAGATGTAAATAATATTTCCGAATCTGAAAATAGGCTAGGCGCTGAACTCAAACTTGCCATTTCGGAGGACGAGGGTAGTAGCACGATAGCACATCACATGACCCTTAAACCTGGACTTGAAACTCTTCATCATCAGAGCGACAACTGCACAGAAATCTTGGTATGTATATCTGGAAAAGGAAAGGTGACAATAGGGAGTAAAGATATAGATATACGTACTGGGCATAGTATTCATCTTCCTGTCAAAACTCCTTTTAAATTAAAAAATGAAACTGATAGCCCTGTCGAGTTTGTTGGCTTCTGCATTAATGCTGGTTCGCTAGAAAATCTTGCTTTCTCTGAAGCCAGAGAAATATCAGATTCAGTTTTATCAGATGAGTTGGTTATCCACTGGGATAATGTTAATCCAGAAAATATGAAAAAAAATGATGGTTGGCATATTAACGACTTTAGACTTCCCTTTGGTAATCATACTAACAGCTCTACTACACTATTTAGAGCACTATTTTTTCCTGGAGCAGTGCACAAAAAACACTCTCATCAGAACTGTGAGGAAATTTACTATATAATTAGTGGACATGGGCTTGCCGGTGCTGGGCCTGATAGAGTAGAAGTAACAGCAGGTCAGTTTCATTACATACCGGCAGGCGTAGAGCATTGGCTTTATAATCTAAGTGAAACTGATCCCATACATGTCGTTGGAGTCTATATTAACGCAGGTAGTGTGGAAGAGACCGGTTATATTTATCATGGAGATGTGACACCCAAAGATATTAAGTCCCGAACAATTTTAGATGATTAGGATATCACAATATGTTAAATGCAGCTGTTATAGGACTTGGTTGGTGGGGAAAACATATCATTTCCTGCTTAGAGGATAGTGACCGTATAAATATTTCCATGGCGATGGATATAAGCTCAAATGAGGGCAAAAATTTTGCCAGTCAATCGGGCCTTAAATTTACTGATAACTTTGATGAAGTATTGAAAAGTAAGGATATCGATGCCGTAATTATCGTAACGCCTCATAGTCTTCATGAAGAACAAGTGATCAAAGCTGCCGACGCAGGAAAACAAATTTTTTGCGAAAAACCCTTCTCGCTGACTTCTGAGTCTGCAAAGAGAATGTTATCTGCCTGCCAAGAGCATAATTTAGTTGTTGGAATAGGCCATGAAAGACGGTTCGAATATGGATTAATCGAAATGAAGAAAATGGTTGATGAAGGGGAAATAGGTAAATTGCTTCATATGGAATTTAATGCCTCCTATAATTTATTTGCCGGAAGCCCGGCATCGGGGTGGAGACAAGATCCTAAACAGGCTCCCGCGGGTACTATGACAGCACTTGGTATTCACCAAACCGACTACATACAGACAATAGGAGGGCCAATTAAATCTGTTTATGCCAGAATGGCCCATAGGTCAGATAACTACCCTACAGAAGATATTATTGCTATCCAGTTCGTTTTTGAAAGCGGTATGCTTGGGTCCTTTTGCTCCTTAGCTACGACACCCTTTTATACTCGCATGAGTGTGTTCGGTGATAAGGGCTGGGCAGAACTTCGCGATTTGGACAATGTAGACAAGCCAACACCGACACTTCTAACTTGGAGAGGAATAGATGAGGAAGTCCATACCCGAACCTATAAAAAACGAAACAGAGAAACAGTAATTGCTAACTTTCATGAATGGGCGGACGCCGTTATGAAAAAAGGTACTTATCGATTTAGCCAAGAACAAATCCTTCACAACGTACAAATACTTGATGCAATAGTTAGATCAGCAGCGAGCAAGGAAGTGATCGAAATAGTTTAAAACAGTGTACTCTAATAAGCTAAAATTTTTCCGCCTCTTTTCGCAATAAAAATTTCTGTATTTTCCCCGTAGATGTTTTTGGAAGAGGACCAAATACAACATTCTTTGGGCATTTAAAGTGAGCCATATTATTTCTGCAATAATCAATTATTTCATCCTCTGTAATAGTTGCAGCTCCCTCCCTAAGCTCTACGAATGCACAGGGCGTCTCCCCCCACTTTTCATCTGATTTTGCGACCACGGCCGCACCAATTATCTGTGGGTGGCTATACAAAGTGTTTTCTATCTCAATTGAAGAAATATTTTCCCCCCCAGAGATAATTATATCTTTAGATCTATCTTTTAACTCGATATACCCATTAGGATGCATAACACCAAGATCGCCACTATGAAAATAACCTCCGGTAAATGCCTCCTCTGTTGCCTCGTTATTTTTTAAATAACCCTTCATGACGTTATTTCCTCGCATCATAACCTCACCCATGGTTAAGCCATCTGAAGGAACTGGCTCCATAGTTTCTGGATTTCGCACACTGAGAGACTCGAGTACTGGATACTCGACCCCCTGCCTTGCCTTTAGTACAGCCTGCTCTTCAATACTTTGCTCACTCCACTCATCTCTCCAAGCACATACCGTCGAAGGGCCATAAGTCTCAGTAAGACCATATGTATGTGTAATATTAAATCCGCTACTTTCCATACCCTGAATAATGGATGCAGGAGGTGGCGCTCCTGCTGTCATTATTTTTACTATATGGGAAAAACTATTCTTCTCGTCGTCAGGGGCATTTAGAATCATACCTAATACAATTGGTGCGCCACACATGTGATCTACGCGATAGAGGTCAATAGCCTCATAAATTTCTTTGGCATTAATATTGCGCAGACAGATATTTGTTCCCCCCATTGCCGCAATTACCCAGGGAAAACACCAGCCGTTGCAATGAAACATAGGCAATGTCCACAGGTAAATAGGGCTTTGAGACATATTCCAAGAGAGAATGTCTCCAATGGCATTCATGTATGCACCTCTATGGTGGTAAACGACACCCTTTGGATTCCCAGTAGTTCCCGATGTATAATTCAAAGATATCGCATTCCACTCATCTGAAGGCATAGCCCAGTTATAGTCTGACGCTCCAGTGTCAATAAATGCCTCATAATCATATTTCCCCAATAAATCTCCCGGAGGAGCCAATACATCATCTACGTCAATTACGGTAGGTTTTACACTGGCAATATTGAGAGCATCTTTTATTGTCTTCGAGAACTCTCTGTCTGTAAAAAGTACCTTCGCCTCGCCATGGTCTAAAATATAAGCAATAGTTTTGGCATCTAAACGAATATTTAGTGCATTCAGAACCGCACCAGACATGGGAACACCAAAATGAGCTTCATATAATTCTGGCGTATTTGAACCCATGAATGCAACTGTATCACCTTCACCTATCCCAATTTTGTTGAGCGCTGAAGCCAGCTTCTTAGACCGATTATATGTCTCTAGCCATGTATACTCTCTGTCACCATGGATAACGGCCGTCTTGTCCCCGTAAACTTTTGCTGCTCTGGAGATAAAACTTAGCGGAGTGAGCGGAGAGTAATTTGCCTTCTGTTTTTCAAGACTCTCCTCATAAATATTATTTTTATCACTTTTCTTATTCATTAACGGCTCCCTACCTAAATCTCTTAACTAAAGTACCTCAAACAAACCGGCAGCGCCCATGCCCCCACCCACACACATAGTAACAACAACATATTTGGATCCACGTCTCTTTCCTTCGATGAGGATATGACCGGAAAGCCTATTTCCTGTCATGCCATAAGGATGCCCGACAGAAATTGAGCCTCCATTTACATTATATTTTTGAGGATCTATTCCTAACTGGTCCCGACAGTAAAGAGCCTGCACCGCAAATGCTTCATTGAGCTCCCAAAGGTCAATATCATCGACAGTTAGCCCATTTCTCTCCAATAGCCGAGGTACAGCAAACACCGGGCCAATTCCCATCTCATCTGGCTCACAACCATGGACGGCCAAACCCCTGAAAATGCCGATGGGTTCTAGTCCTTTTTGTTCCGCCAACTTGCCATCCATCAACACGCAGGCTGCCGCTCCATCTGATAGCTGACTTGCATTACCGGGCGTAATAGAACCTTTTTCCACCACAGCTGATAAACCTGCTAACCCCTTCATATCAGTATCTGCCCTATTACACTCATCTTTTTCCAATAACACTGTTTTATCGCTAAATTCTCCAGAGGACTTATCTTTTACTTTCATCACAGACTCTAGGGGTACTATTTCGTCGTCAAACTTTCCGTCACGTTGCGCCTCTGCAGTTCTCTCTTGGGATGTAAGGGCGTACTCATCCTGTGCTTCCCTACTAATATTATACCTGTCTGCAACTGTCTCGGCTGTATCAAGCATGACCATATAGATTTCTGGCTTAGCCTTTCTTACTGTTTGTTCTTCCAACTCGTCCGGTTCCTGATGATTAGTTGGCAGCATACTTATTGACTCCACACCCGCTGCGACAACAACTGGTACTTTATCCATGACTATTCTCTGGGCGGCAATTGCTATGGTTTGTAGCCCGGAAGAACAAAATCGGTTTACCGTAGCTGCTGCTGCTGTGACGGGTATCCCTGCTCCTATCGAAGCATGTCTGGCAATATTCTGTCCTTGCGCTCCTTCAGGAAAACCACACCCCATCCAGACATCTTCTATCTCTGCTGGGTCAACCTTAGCTCGATCCACCGCGTGTTTAATGGCATGACTGGCGAGGGTTACTGGCGAAGTATTATTAAAGGCACCCCTATACGCTTTACCTATTGGGGTACGGGCGGTTGATACTATAACAGCTTCCGGCATGGTTTGTTCCTCCAAATGACCAATTTTATATTATTGTCCTGGGCGTTTTAATTCAACCTGATCTTTAGAGGCAAAGGAAACCGCAAGAATCACTAGTGCTGCACCCATAAGCTCAATTGGTGAGAGAAATTGATCCAATATGATCATCCCAAAAAAAACACTCGAAACTGGTTCTAAATTCATGAACAAGGATGTCTTTATGGCTCCTATCTTTGACAACCCAATAAACATTCCAATTATAGAAAATGCGTAAAACAAACCAGATAAAATAAAAGCAACAACCCCTATATTATCGCTTGGAAGAGGGAATTCTCCGACAACAATATCAAGTAATAGGAAACAAACTGAAGCTGAAGAGGTCGTATAAATACTTATAGACTTGGCATCTTGGCCTTTTAAAATTGAATTAGTTATAAGTAATACGAAGGTAATTCCAACTGCTGCCGTTAATGCTAAGCAAAAACCAATCAGGTTTAAACTAGAACCTCCTCCTAAGGTAATAGATAGACCAAAAAATGCTACAATGATACAGACCCATAACTTTAGAGTCATTTTTTCCTGTCCTAAAATCCAGGCACCAAGGCTCGTAAAGACGGGATACAGATAAAATATAAGTACCGCCAACGCTACAGGAATATGTTCTATTGAAGCCATTAATCCGTATGAATAGGTAGCGAGTAAAACTCCGACAAGAATGGAAACTAGAGCAATTTTGGGGGGCAACAATATGGAGGAATTAGAAATCTTTTGAATGACTAGAACTGCGATGGCAGCCAAAATGGTTCTGTATGTTAAAACTGACAGCGGTGATGCCCCGTAGTCGTAAGATAGCTTACCCAAGGTTGAATTTGCCGCAAAGCTTATTGCAACTATAATAATTAGAATAGTACCTG
Organism: Alphaproteobacteria bacterium MarineAlpha3_Bin7; assembly: GCA_002937995.1. Lineage (GTDB taxonomy): Bacteria > Pseudomonadota > Alphaproteobacteria > Rhodospirillales > UBA2165. Next base: position 15,971 of record PTLG01000009.1, read on the forward strand.
AGATTTGATTTGAAGAGACAGACGACACAGACCCTCTGATCCCTCTAGTTTTTTAAAAGCAACAGAACTAGATCAATCTTATCTTGGCATTGTTCCCTTCTCAATCTATTTATTTTGTTTTCATATGAGGATTTTGCTGGCTACAATTCTGGCTTTATTAAACCTGAACCAAATTAGAGGAATAAAATGACTCGTCTCGAAGAATTAGAATACGAAAAGATGGACCCTGCTCAGAAAGCTCTTCATGATGAGATATTATCTGGCCCTAGATCTAGAATTGGCGGTCCTATGAATGGCTGGTTTAGAAACCCTGAACTCGGCTCCCTTTTGCAAAAAGTAGGAGCCTATTGCCGATATCATACAAGTTTAGAATCTAAATTGTCAGAACTCGCAATAATAGTGGTAGCTAGAGCATGGAACCAGACGATTGAGTGGCACGCACACCAACCTTTGGCATTAAAAGCTGGTTTAAACCCCGAAATAGCCAATTCTATCGAAAATCGTAAATTACCAAATTTTGACGATGAAAGAGAGGAGGTAGTTTATCAAGTTGCCCATGAAATAACTGAGACTAGGGGCTTAAGTGAAACCACTTATGATCACGCACTAAACATTTTAGGTGAAAAAACGTTATTCGAGTTAACAGCAATCATTGGCTACTATACCAGTATAGCAATACAGATGAATTGTTTTGACGTGAAAATAAAAGAAGGCGATGAACCTCATTTGAAAGAATAAAAAATGACCAATACCACATATAATGATTTTTATTTTGAAGATCTGGATGGTTATACAGACAGATCCTTTGGTGAATATGAATTAGTAAAAGAAGAAATTATAGAGTTTGCTAAAAAGTGGGATCCTATGATTTTCCACACTGATGAAGAAGTAGCAAAAACAACTCCTCACGGAGGTTTAATAGCACCAGGTACATTCCTTTTGGCTATTCGGATACGGCTTTTACATTCCGGGGGTGTTAATCGTAAGGTCTTGGCTTCAGTTGGGTTTGAAGATGTAAGGTTCTTAAAACCAGCTTTTGTAGGCCAAAAATTGACCCTCAATATTACTTTCCAAAACAAGAGAATTTCCAAGTCTAGACCCCAATATGGACTAGCAAAATTTTATATGGAATTGGTAAATCAAGATAAGGAGGCGGTCTTGAGTATGATTGATACTATCATGATTGAGAGAGACCCTGACAAATTGTAGCCACAAAGGAATTATCATTAAACCAAATTAATATTATTAGGCTGTAAAAAATGATTAAAGTACTAGACGTAGCTTATGCCCGATTTCAGGCGCCTGATCTAGATTTGATGGAACAATTTTTAGGCGACTTTGGCTTAACAACGTCAGAAAAAACAGAAAATGCATTGTATATGCGATGTTCTGATGAAAATCACCATACTCATGTAACTGAATTAGGTGATGCAAAATTTGTGGGTTTTGCTTTCAATGCAGCATCTTTGGAAGACCTCAATACTATTGCTAAAGTGGAGGGAGCATCAAAAATTGAAGAAATGGACGAACCGGGCGGAGGATATCGGGTTTGCATCAATGACCCTGACAACTTTCAAATTGAAGTTGTTTATGGAATAAAAACCTTGCCTAACCTAACTAAACAAAATGTATTCGGTGCAAATTTTGGGGATCAAAGAAAACGCGAAGGTGAATTTGTACGTCTAAAAGCTGGGCCGTCACAATGCAAGCGCCTTGGCCATATTGTAATAAATGTAACCGACTTTGAAAAAACCAACAAATTTTATAAATCCAACTTCGGGCTGATAAGTTCTGATGAATGCGTTGACGAAAATGGAAAAACTTGCCTCGCGTTTAATAGGGTCGATCAGGGGAAAAAATTTGTCGATCATCATTGCCTTTTAACTGTACCAACTGATACGGCAGGCCTCGGCCACATAGCTTTTGAGGTACATGATGTAAACAATATTTTTTTAGGTCATGAATATTTAAAAAACAAAAAATATAAACACTCCTGGGGTATTGGCAGACATGTTCTTGGTTCACAAATATTTGACTATTGGTTCGATCCCTATGGATTTCGCGTAGAACACTGGACAGATGGAGATCTTCTTAATATTGATACACCTGTTGGAATCACGTCTATAGCAGAAGCTCTGGAAGTACAATGGGGCGTAGACAGCAAAGATAGAAAGACCTAAAACCATTTATTAAATTTGTATACAGGGAAATCAATTCTATGAACAAAGCTAGCACTATAATTATTTGGGTTTTAAGTACGGGTATCGCCCTAGTTGCAATTTATACTGCTGCCTTTGGAATCATTGATGAAATATACCAGCGTAGTCTTACTGTCGCAGTATCCCTCATTGTTGCAATTTTTGGATCCTCTCTAGCTAGAGTGTATCAAACAGAAAATAATAAAATAAAAATGGGCCAATGGGCTATTGATTTTGTTTTGATTTTCTTGGTCGTCTTATCAATCTTTTGGTTTTCTTCCGTTTATGACGAGCTTGAGAGCGGGTTATATAGTTTTTTGCCCGATGACCTGGTAGTTGGCTGCGGAGGACTACTAGTCGTTATTGAGATGACCCGGCGTTGTTTTGGCTGGCCGTTAGCAACGTTCGCAATTCTTACCATTGCCTATGCATTACTAGGAGCTGAACTCCCATGGATCTTTGCGCATGGCGGCTACGATCTTGAAGAAGTGATGCGAACTGTTTGGTATAGTTTTGATGGTGTATTTGGCTTTATTGTAATTATCGTAATCTCGCTCATATTTATATTTATTGTTTTTGGCGCAATGCTCGAAGCAACTGGGGCCGGCAGTACTCTGTTAAAAATATCCATTAGCCTAACTGGTGCCTTGAGGGGAGGCCCAGCCCATGCAGCCATAGCAGCCAGCGGTTTTTTTGGCACGATTTCTGGAGCCGTAACGGCAAATGTTGTTGGAACTGGTGTATTTACAATACCCATGATTAAAGCAAGAGGATTTAAAAACTCTTTTGCTGGTGGTGTTGAGGCGGCTGCTTCTTCGGGCGGCCAATTTATGCCCCCGGTAATGGGAGCTGTTGCATTTGTAATGGCTGACTTTACTGGCATTCCTTATGTAATAATTATTTTAGCGGCCTTAATGCCAGCATTGTTTTATTACGGTGGCTTATTTATTGCCGTTTGGGTGGAAGCAGGCCGTTTAGGAATTAAATCGATACCAAAAAGCGAGCGTGAAATTTTAACAAGGGAAGATTGGATCAAATCCCTCATGTTTTTTGTCCCGGTAATAGTTATTATTGCTGTTTTGGTTAGCGGTCGTTCTCCGGCTGCCGCAGGTTTATGGGCAACGGTTGCAGGCGTTATTATGGGTTTCATTAATCCGGAAGTTCGAAAGAAACCACAGATATTTATTAATGCGTTATCTAAAGGCGGGGAGCAATGCGCTCGCATCATGGTAGCCGTTGCGGCCATTGGAATAATTGTTGGTATCATGAATTTAACCGGACTAGGTATTCGTTTCTCAAACATGGTTCTCGCTTTTGCCGGCACCAATTTATTCTTTGCTCTAGTTCTAATGGCACTAGCGAGCTTGGTTCTGGGTATGGGCCTACCCACAATTCCTGCCTATGTGATTATTGTTATTATTATGGGGGGGGCTATCGAGAAACTAGGGGTGCCTAAAATGCTGGTTCACCTTTTTGTGGTTTACTTTGGTGTGTTATCTGCAATTACGCCACCGGTGGCTATTGCTGCATATGCGGCAGCTCCAATTGCAAAAGCAAATCCTATGAATACGGCTATTCAAGCTCTAAAACTCTCTTCAGTCGGATTTATGATTCCCTTTGTTTTGATCTATAATCCGTCTCTATCACTAGTTTATGAATTTGAAATTTTTGCATTTCTATCCGTGATCTTCCGCCTGGCTCTGGCAATTTGGCTAGTAACTACCGCCATGGGTGGTGTTGATCGCGCACCTCTTCCAGCTTACTCAAGAGTTTTACGTATTGCGCTAGGTATTACGGTACTACTCACTTATGTAGAAGCACAGATAGGAGGTATTATTGCTGCGTTAATTCTGCTTTATGTGGACTCTAAACGGAAAAAATTAATACCCAGTAATACATCACCTTAATTTGATTTGTTTTCAAATTATGTCTATTATCCACCCAATCGAAGATTGAACCAACAAGGAGGTCAATGTGTTACTATTTGGAATGAAATCAAGAATTATTGCAGGAGCTGCTGCGGCCGTTATATGCATCAGTAGCGCTAATGCAAAAGACTATAAAATGTCTACAATTAGTCTGCCGACACCTTTCGCTTTGAATACGACATTTGCTAAAATTGTGCAGAAATATAATAAGGACATTAAAATTCAAATTAATGCTACTGGAGCTGCACCACGCCATGCTTTAGACGCTGCTAATGGAAAAACGGACCTATTTTTTGGTGCCCCTTCACTAATGTTTTTAATGTCTAAAGGTAAGGCAATGTTCAAGAAGGTAAAAAATGCTCCGGAGCTTGCTAACAATTTAAGGCCAATTTTCCATTATAGGATTGGGGTGTACAGTTTCGGCGTCTATGATGACTCAGGAATGAAGAAATTAGCAGATATCAAGGGAAAACGGGTGTTTATCGGACCACCTACTGGTGTGCAAAAAGTTGTTTCAGCCGGTTTTATTAAGGCTGTTTCTGGTTTGGAAATGAATAAGGATTACACTGCTGTTAAGCTAGGCTTCAGCCCAGCAATGCAGGCATTTCAGGACAGACAAATTGATATGATGACAGGTGCATCCAATCATCCCGACTCATTTTTCTCGCAAATAGCACTCACCAACAAAATCAGATTCCTTGGAGCTGGTGATGTAGATCTAAATGCACCAAAAATGAAAAAACTTTTTAAAATTCCTGGCCGTACACCTGGTGCAATTAAACCTGATGTTTATGGGAAAAACCAAACCAATACGAAGCCTATTAAAACAATTGCCGCGTATACCGGTCTTTACTGCCGTACAGGTCTATCTGAGGAAGTCGTCTATAGAATGACTAAAACTTTCTGGGAGCACATTGATGAAATGTGGTCTACGACAGCATGGGCCAAGGGTGCAATCAATAAAGAAAATATATTTAGGGAAGCAAATTGGAAATTTCATCCTGGAGCTCTTAAATATTACAGAGAAATCGGGCTCAAAATTCCAGCAGTAGCAAAATAAATAGGCCCATTAAAGGAATATAATTTTTAATGACTTAATATATCTATGTGATGAAGAATTAACTTTTTTCGATCACATAGATATATTCATTTCCACTAACCTTACTATCCAAAAGTCTATTGCCAGAATTATCACAGTATTCGATAAAGTCAGTAGCTGAACTCGGATCTGTAGAAACTACCCTGAGCACTTGCTGATTTTCCATCCCTCTCAACTCTTTTTTAGCCTTCAGCACTGGCAAAGGGCACTTCAATCCTGAAGTATCCAACTCTACGTCAACTTCTCGATGGTCTACTTTTGGACCAGACCCACCTGGGTACTCAAGGCCTACTCCTTCTAGATGGCTGAATAATTCCCTTAACTTGCGTTGATCTGTTTCCGGCAATGGATCTGAATTAATAGATTTTACATTGGACCTTAAATGATCCTCAGAGCCGGTACCGAATAATATAACATCACTACCTGAGTGATGCCTAACAAACCTATAACAAGCATCAATAATGCTTGATGCTCCATTTTCGCTGATCAGAAACGATAGCGGGTCATCATTATTAGACAGACTATCCGGCAATTTTCCCTGTTCGACCAATGTGTCAATTGCTGCTTTATAATAATCTACATTTGTGAAAATACGCCTGACCGCAAACATAATAAGCGTACCGACTTTTTTTTCCTGAGATTGCGGAAATACTAATTGTTCCGCATTCTGGTTCAGCATGTGGTATGCAACCATCACTACATCGAATAAATTTTCCTCAATAGCCTTGATAAGCGTCTCATGCCTGTGATCACCAGGAGCATTCTCGGTAACACCAAGATACTTAAACTTACCCTTGTCTCTTTCCTCTAAAAGCTTGGGAACAATATTATCTAAAACATGTCCATACCACTTAGGGTAAAGCCCATGCAGATGAAAAACATCAACATATTCTACACCCAGAGTTTTTAAAGAATTTTCCAAGCCATTTATGATTTCCTCTGGGGTGACTACTACGCCTGCCCATGCCGGGTGAAACTTAGTGGATAATACTACATCGTCCCTATTAATGTCAGCTATCGCCTTTCCCACTGCAGGTTCCGTCCCATAACTACTAGCTGTGTCTATAAAATTTACACCTAAATCTATGGCCTTTCTTATTAAATCAACAGCAGCATCCTCTGTGCCACCGTTGGACAAACCCAGTTTAGATCCTCCCCCGCAACCGAGTCCAGCTACGCTTACCTTTAGCCCTGTTCTTCCTAAAATTGTATATTCCATAAAATGACCATCAATTAGTGTAACTTTTAAGTCTTGTTTATAACCGGCCATAGAAATACAGTTTATATGTCTTGGGCACAAGGCTGGTTAAAGTCAATACACTCAATAGAGCATTGATTAATGCAGGGGGAAGTAAATGAAACTGGTAACATTTGAAGAGAGCGACTCCGCAACTTTAGTACCTGGCGTACTGACTGAAAACGAAAGTGGTGTAATTAATTTACCCAAGGCTTATGAAATACTGGAAGGGCCCAGTAAGAGTAACCACTTCTCTTCACTATTAGATATAATTGAAGGTGGCGATAGCGCCCTTGATAAAATAAGAGATATACTGAGACAAGAACCGAACGAGGCTATAATAGATATTAAGGAAATAACTCTCAAAACACCTATACCTAATCCCCCACAAATTAGAGATTGTTTATGTTTTGAAGAGCACCTAATACAGGCTTTCAATATTTTACGAAAAGTGAAGGCCCAAGAAGAACCAGATCCGGAATTAGCATTAAAAGAATTTGAGAAAAAAGGGCTATTTCGTATCCCAGAAGTTTGGTATGAGCGGCCACTGTATTATAAGGCAAACCGGTTTTCCGTAATAGGAACAGATGAAAATATAATATGGCCTTCCTACGCTAATCTTCTGGATTATGAAATGGAATTTGGTTTTTTTGTAGGACGCCGGGGAACTAACGTTGAAAGAAAAGATGCTAAAAACTATATTTTCGGTTTTTCCATCTTTAATGATGTGAGCGCCAGAGATACCCAAACAATAGAAATGCCTGGAGGTCTAGGGCCCTCTAAAAGTAAGGACTTTGATACAGGAAATGTTATTGGACCTTGTATTGTTACTGCAGATGAAATCGATCCGTACAATCTAGATATGATTGTACGAATTAATGGCAAAGAAGTGTCTCGTGGCTCATCCAGCACCATTCATTGGGAATTTGAACAATTAATTGAGCATATCACTCAATCTGAAACTATTGTACCTGGTGAATTCATTGCATCGGGTACTGTAGGTGGCGGAAGTGGATTAGAGCTGGAACAATATCTAAAACCCGATGATCTAATTGAATTAGAAGTTGAAGGTATTGGTATTTTAAAGAATAGAATAATTAAGAATACACCGTAAGATTTATTATAGGGAGGCAATAATGGTAAAGCAGATTAGGCGCGTAGTAACCGCACAGAACTCAGATGGAAAGTCCGAATTTATAATTGACGAAATGGCCACCTCTGTAAAAGAAATGGAATCGATGCCAGGACTAGCACTAACGGATATCTGGGTTACTAACGGGTCGCCTGCAAACAACGAGGGTTCTGATGATACAGCGGATAGGCCGATCGTCCTAGAGCCCCCCAAAAATGGAACAATATTTAGGGTAGTAGAATTCCCTCCTGACTCCGCCTGGAGAGACTCGGCTGATGCCCAAGAAGCTTTTGACTCCATAGGTGCTGGTCACGCTAGTGATAAAAAGTCTTCAGATCCAATGATGCATAAAACCTCTACAGTAGATTACTTGATTGTCCTACAGGGAGAAATTTGGGCAATTCTTGATGATAGCGAAGTGTGTCTAAAGGCGGGTGATGTTATGGTTCAAAGGGGTACAACCCACTCTTGGAGTGTTAGAACCGACGAACCATGTTTACTAGTCGCTATTTTGGTTGATGCTGAACCAATTTAATTTTTTTTAAAAGACTCAGACTTTGTTAACGACTCCAGGTGTAGCCTTAAAGTACCCAAATTAAAACAGGCTAATACCCAGGAGCCTAAAATGAAAATTGACTATTGGTGGAACCCATCCGTTGGTGCGTGGGTGGTTGTGGAGTGTGCATCAAACCAAATATTGTCTGTACATTGGCATAAGTACGACGCAATAAATTTCATAAATAACATTGAAGTGAAGAAAGAGCCGTCTACCTATCCCCCCAGTAGGTGGCGTAGCTAATCACTTCAAGTAGCGGCTAACTTTGTAATCCCCCATAGACCCTCCTAAGCAAAGTTAGCCGCCTCCTCTTTAATTCTTTAACCCTCGTTTATTCCAGCATATCTACGAAGTCTAATGTCTGCCTGTTCCTTATGACCCGCAAATCCCTCTAATGCGCAAAGGCGGGAACAATATTTCCCAATTTCTACCGATGCCTCTTCTGTTATCCTCTGGTAAGTGTGGGTTTTAATAAACTTTCCTACCCATAAGCCACCAGTATACCGGCCAGCAGTCCTGGTAGGTAAAGTATGGTTGGTTCCTATAACTTTATCGCCATACGAAACATTGGTTTCAGGACCCAAAAACAAGGCACCATAATTTGTCATATTATCTAAAAAGTAAGAGGGATCTTTTGTCATTACCTGTACGTGTTCAGAAGCAATTTCTTCCGCAACTGAAAGCATCTCCTCATAATTATCACACACAATAACCTGTCCATATCGCTCCCATGCCTCACTCGCAACAGATGCGGTAGCTAGCGTCTCCAACTGACGATCCACCTCCTTAATTGTTTCCTCTCCAAGTTTTTTAGAATTAGTTACAAGTATAGCCGGACTTGTCGGGCCATGCTCCGCCTGACCCAAAAGATCTGCCGCGCACAATTCACCGTCTACAGTATCGTCAGCAATCAAGAGTGTCTCAGTTGGACCTGCTAGCAAATCGATACCTACCTTGCCAAACAACTGTCTCTTGGCCTCGGCAACATATGCATTACCAGGACCCACAAGCATATCAACTGATGCAATTTGCTCAGTTCCCAATGCCATTGCTCCCATTGCCTGCACACCACCGATACAATATATTTCGTCAGCCCCTGCTAGATCTTGGGCAACAATGATTGCTGCCGCTGGCTCTCCCTCATAAGGGGGGGCACAAGCTATTATTCTTTTAACCCCAGCCACTTTAGCAGTCACCACACTCATGTGGGCAGAAGCTACCATAGGATACTTTCCACCTGGAACATAACATCCCACTGAATTAACGGGGATATTTTTATGTCCAAGAATAACACCGGGAAAGGTCTCTTCTTCGACATCTTGGAGTGCCGCCTTTTGAATTTCAGCAAATTTACGAATTTGTGCCTGGGCAAACTTAATATCCTCAATATTCTGTTCAGTAACTCTTGAATAACACTCGTCTATTTCCTCACTAGACAGTCTAAATTTAGCTGGCTTCCAACTATCAAACTTTTGGGAGTATTCAAGGAGCGCTTCATCTCCCCTCGACTTAATGTCACTTAGAATATCTTCGACAGTAGTCTTGACCTGTGCGTCTGCTTCCTCTCTTTCCACTTCAGTGATACCTTCTTTTAACCAACTTGCCATAACTAATCTCTCCAAAATTTATTTAATCATCATAAAATATAAGGTAATCCTTAAACTCCACATTTCCATGATGGTAATTACAAAAATATAATTATTTTCCCATTTTTCTTCTATCAGAAGAAAAATACTTTATTGCCTTTTACTATCACCCTAAGATTGGGACAAATAATCATAATTAAAACGAGCTCTTTTGACTAACTTGTATAATAGTTTAATTGGGGGGAACCAGCAATGACCAGTGAAGCAGACATAAATAAAATACATGAAATTCCAAATTTTTCTGGAAAACTAGCGGTAGTTACGGGAGCCGGCAAAGGACTGGGGCGAGCATCTGCTTTATCTCTAGCTGAGGCTGGGGCAAATGTAATAGCGATTTCTCGAACCGAGGAAGATTTGAAAAGCCTTCAGTCAATATACCCTGACAATATAGAATATTGGGTGGAGGATGTACTAGGCGACGAGCTCTACCAGAGAATTGAGACTCTCAAATCATTGGATATTTTTGTAGGCTGTGCAGGTGCCAACAAACCTCTACCTATAACTGATCTAGATTTAGATGATATCAGATGGCTGATTGATCTTAATGTCACAGCTATTTTTAGAGGTGCCCAGAGCGCTTCTAAGACAATGCTAAAAAATAACTCTGGTGTTATCATAATAATGTCCTCGCAAATGGGGCATGTTGGGGCGCCTAATCGAACATTATATTGCACTACGAAACATGCGGTTGAAGGACTCACAAAAGCGCTTGCTGTTGAATTGGCTCCAAAGGGTATTAGGGTAAACTCTGTCGCTCCTACGTTTGTAGACACCCCTATGCAAAGGGAGTCCCTAAAAAATCCTGAATTTAACAAGACAGTGATGACTAATATTGCGATGGGTAGACTGGGAACCATAGAAGATGTAGCCTCTGCAGTAATGTTTTTGTGTTCAAATAATGCTTCAATAATTACGGGTCACAGCCTTAAAGTAGATGGTGGTTGGACTGCATGGTAAGTTTCATGATTAATCTCAAAAAGGCTAGATCCTAATGACATTACTAATAGTAGATATAATGACCGGCACTGAATCGGACTGGAAAAATGTAATAGCAAAAGAATTACCCGACCTGGAAGTACGTTTTTGGCCCGATATTAAGGATCCAAAAGATATTAAATATTTAGCTTTTGGCCGACCAAACTTTGATGAATTACCTGACCTTCCTAACTTGGGTTTCATGATGACCAGACAGGCCGGAGTAGACTCTTGGATCAACCATCCCAAAATACCAAAAGTACCTCTGACCAAACTTGAGCCAGAAACTGGTGACCCGATGATGACAGAGTATGTAGTACTCCACGTTCTTAATTTGCACCGCAACCTGCTACAATACAAAAAACAGCAAAACAATAAAATATGGGAGCCAATATCTCAAGTCAGGCCTGAAGATAGAAAAATTGGGTTTCTCGGCTTGGGACAACTAGCCCTACCCCCAGCTAAAATTTTAGTAGAGCTAGGTTTTCCAGTATCAGCTTGGACCAGAAGGCCCAAAAAACAACCTGGCATTGAAACAAGTTTTGGTCCAGAAAACCTGGAAGGTTTCATGAAGAAAACTAATATATTAGTCTGTTTTCTTCCACTTACTAAAGAAACAGTAAATATAATAAATCATAAAACGCTCGCGCTCATGCCAAGAGGTTCCATGATTTTTAATGTAGGACGAGGGGAACATGTTGCAGAGGCTGATCTTCTGGAAGCTCTAGACTCCGGCCATATTGCCGCAGCAACGCTAGACACCACATATCCCGAACCATTGCCTGCAGACAGCAAACTTTGGACCCACCCCAATGTAACAATCATGCCCCATGTAGCACGAAGACCTCCGGTAAAGCAGTTAGCACCACAAATTATTGAGAACATCCAAAGGTTTGAGGCAGGAAAAGGGTTAAGCCAACCCGTAGATACTGAAGCGGGTTACTGATAAATAGTCCAATACTAAGAATATTTTTAATTAGGACTTAGATTTTCCATAGCAGCCAAGCAAAGGCTATTTGGCTCCATCCCTGCCTCTATAGCGCAAAGTCCCCAACTTAGTTTTACTGGCAATCTACGGCCCTCCCACAATAAATTGCTACGAGATATTTTACTAACCATTCTCTCAGTAACTGGCTTTACTTGATCCGTAGTCATTATATTACAGATTATGGCAAAACACCCATGATCCAAATATCCCACAAAGCCTGATTTGGGCGCGAGTTTATTAATCAGTTTGCTAATTTCAATGAGATAGTTTTGGCTAGCAAGTGGACCGTAATATAACCACACTTCTTCTACCGAGAGGGACCTTACTAATACTAAAGTACTTAGATCATCACTTTGACGGGCTCTTTTTGAAATTTTAGCTAAATTTTTGTAAATAAAATTAGAACTGTATACTGGTAGAATTATGTGACGGTCATTTTTTCTTTCTAAAACATCTAATTTATTTTGACTAATTTCCAAGTCCCTTCGACCCGTTTCTATATCGTGAAAAATAGACGCAAATGCCTCCTGGACACTGGGTGTATATTCTTTTTGAGGAATTCCAAGTATATTGGCTGCATCTTTTATATTTCGTGGACTTGAATTTTGTACCCGTTTTTTTATTTTATCCTTATTTTTTTTTGAGCCCGTTTCTTGACGTTGTCTCTCAACACCGTCTCTATATTTTTGTACTTCGTTAATATCTTTCATATCTCAACCAAATGATTTTCGATATTTAATTTATAATCACTTTTCAAGGCCAATATTCATCACGGATTATATTTTTTTGAATCTTTCCAACTGCTGATTTTGGCAGTTTTTCAACAAATTTTATTAGCCGTGGCCTTTTGTGCCTAGCCATATTTTCAATACAATATTTGTCTATTTCTTCAACTGTCGGCTGTTTACCTTTCTCTAAAACTATGTGAGCTGCCGGAAGTTCCCCCCAGTGGTCATCCGGCACGCCAAATACTGCACACTCGTTTATAGATGGATGGTTGTATAAAACCTCCTCTATTTCCGTTGGAAAAATATTTTCTCCTCCAGATATTATCATATCTTTGGATCTATCAACTAAAAATAGAAATCCATCTTCATCCAGGTAACCCATATCCCCAGTCTTTAGCCAACCCTCTCCAATAAATACCTCCTTAGTCTTTTCGGGTTCCCGGTAGTAACCCAGCATTACATGGTCACCCCTTGTAACAACTTCTCCCACCTCTCCATTAGCAACCTTATTATTATCCGATCCAAATATTTGTAATTCCAGATCCGAATAGGGCTTACCGACACTCGCTGATTTAGATAAATTGAATTCGGTGGGCCTCACGGTCAAATTTCCGGCCTCAGATTGACCATATTGTTCTTGCCAAATCACTGACGGAAGCACCTCTAACTGCTTCTCTAACTGCGCCCTGGAAGTAGGGGCAGCTCCATAATTCACATATCTTAGAGATTTTAATTTATCGCTATCAAGCATAGTGCTTGTGATTATACTATTAATTTGAGTTGGAACTAAAAAAGCTGCCGTTATTTTCTGTTTTTCAACCAAGTCTATAAATGCCTCTGGGTCCCACGCGGGCATTAATACAGCAGTAAGGCCCATTAAGACGCCTGTCTGAAACCAGATAAATAAGCCTGCTATATGAAATAATGGAGATGAACAACATATGATATCGTTTTTAGATATATCCATTTCCCTTTGAGCACGAATTGATCCAATAATTCTTGAACGGTGACTGACAACAACACCCTTAGGGAATCCAGTAGTTCCTCCAGTATAAGTAATACCAAATGCATCATCTGTATTTAGTTTAATACTAACGGGAGTTGATTGAGCTCCGATTAAGAACTCTTCCAAATGCATAACATTGGTTGGGTAAGTTTTTTTATTTCCAAAAACAATTATTTTTTCTAAGCCTGTTAATTTAACCGCCAGCCTAAGTATCGTCTCTAAAAATTTTTCATGAACGAAAAGTGCCTTTACATCACTAGAAGTAATAACGTTACATAGCTCATTGTCCGTGAACCTCGTAGACATATGGGCCAAAATACAACCAGCCTTTGCACAACCAAAAAAAATCCCAGGATATTCAAATTGGTTAGTTGAAAGTATACCTAAAACACTGCCCCTGCCCAAACCTGACCGAATTATCCCATTTGCAACACGATTTGATATCTCCTCTAAATCTGAGAAACTGCAAATATCTTTTCCGCAAATAACCGCTTGCTTATCAGGAAACTTATTGGCTGTATTTGATAAAATCTCACCTATTAACATGATCCCCCCACGTAAAATTATACAACTAAGTGTTAAAAGTCGCTAGATCTAATCAAATCTAAAGAACTACAATAGATCTTGGATTTTTTGTTCACTTGTTATAGATCGTAAGAGTTTGATATAAATGATCTATTGTTCCCAATAGTATTGATAGGAGAACAAAAATGAGTAGACAAATGCTTCAAGACCGAGTGGCCATAGTAACTGGTGGCGCTCGGGGTATTGGTAAGGAAATATGTAAAACTCTGTTAGATAATGGTGCATCCGTTGTTTGTGCTGACAATGGCGTAAATATTGACGGGACAGCCGAGGACCCCTCTATAACTAAAACTTTTTGCAAAGACTATCCTGATAAGGCCCTAGCCTTTACTGATGACGTCTCTTCATCGACAGCTAGTAAAAAGTTAGTAAACCTCGCACAGGAAAGTTTTGGCGGGATAGATATAGTAGTTAATTGTGCCGCTATATTACGAGATGGTTTGGTTTTTAAGGGATCACCAGAAAATTGGGATATGGTTTTAAAAAATAATTTGTCTGCAACATTTTATTTAATTAATGCTGCAACACAAATAATGAGAGAACAATTTAAGAATGGCAGAGGACCCGCAGAAACCTACTCTTGGGGCAGAATAGTAAATATTGGCTCTACTGCCGGTCTATATGGGAATTTTGGACAAGCAAACTATGGTAGTGCAAAAGCAGGACTTTTTGGCCTTACCAGAATTACTGCGATGGAAATGGTTAGATCTAATGTAACCTGTAATTATCTGGCACCCTTTGCACACTCAAGGGTTACAGATATGATAGAACCAGCAAATGAGGAACAGGCGGAGTACAAAAACAGGGCATTAAAAGTAAAGCCTCATCATGTGGCCAGGTTTGTATCATACTTGTGCTCCGATTATGCAAAAGATATTACCGGTCAGGTTTTTGGTGTTAGAGGCCGGGAAATATTTCTCTTTAGCCAACCGCGGCCTATATCAACCATTATATCTGATGAAAATTGGGATGATAGGGAGTTAGGTGAAAATATCTTGCGTGAGTTTGATGAATACTTTAGTGACTTAAAAACAGATTTAGAAGCCTTTAATTCCGATCCTATAATTTAAATGGGGCTTAACATGAGTACAAATGTTCAAGTAG
Organism: Alphaproteobacteria bacterium MarineAlpha3_Bin7; assembly: GCA_002937995.1. Lineage (GTDB taxonomy): Bacteria > Pseudomonadota > Alphaproteobacteria > Rhodospirillales > UBA2165. The sequence continues at coordinate 31,153 of PTLG01000009.1, forward strand.
AAACCGTCGCCAAGTGGGAAAAACAACCTGAGGAATATAAACAAGCGTGCCGAAAACTTGTCATTAGCCATGCTATAAATGAGCTTTATGGCTCCCAGGTCTATGACGAACCGGCAATAGCTTTAGCGCCAAATCCATACGCAAAGTGGTTAACCTGCAGAGTGGTGATGGAAGAATATGGACATCACTATAAATTCTTCGAGCTCGGTAAAAAAATGGGGATTGATGACCATATTATGGTTCCTCAGTCAGCAGAGAAATCGCCCTTAAGCATTATGCTTTTGGAACTGACTACTTGGGAAGAGTTTTGTGTAATAAAGATGCTAGGAGATCTAGGAGAGTTGGTGCTGGTGGAGGATTTGCTAAAGTGTAGCTTTCACCCTTTGAGATCTCTAGCAAAAAAGACAATGCCAGAGGAAAAATTTCATAGCGAATTTGGTACTAAATTTTGTACTGAAATTTCAGCAAACAAAGAGGGGCGTAAAACTATTCAGGATGCAATAAACTTTATATATCCTCATGTCCCCTATTTTTTTGGTCGCACTAAATCAAAAAATAATGAGATTTACCGGAAATGGGGATTGAAAGAGCGTACAAACCAAGAAATACGAGAGGACTATATTAAAAGAGCAGCAGGCGTGGTTTCTAAATTGGGTCTTACTCTACCGGAAATAAACCTGAAGGATTACGATTAGTATAGTTAGAAGTTTGATATTGTTAAGGAAAACTCATGAAGATTTGCAGATATAATGATGACCGTATAGGACTAGTATTGGATGCGGAAAGGCTAATTGATGTTTCCGATGCCTTAGATACACTGCCAGATATTAAATGGCCCGCACCGCTCGGCGATCATTTTATCGCTAACCTCGAGACGATGTGTTCAAAAATAGAAGTTCTGTCTAAGTCTGGAAAACCTATACCACTCGCCGACGTAACACTTAATAGCCCTGTTGCTAATCCCTCAAAAATTATGGGGGCCCCTATCAATTATCAAAAACATATTGAAGAGTCCGAAGCTGATGACGGAATAGTATCATCTCGCCCCATTAGCCATATATCTGATTGGGGAATGTTTCTAAAGGCAAACAGCGCCTTGGTTGGATGTGGAGATGGAATAAAATTAAGATTTACCGATAACCGTAATGATCATGAGATGGAGTTGGCTGTAATCATTGGAAAGAAAGGTTCCAATATACCAATATCAGAAGCAAAAGAGTTTATAGCTGGTTATGCCATAGGTCTGGATATGACCACGAGGGGGAAGGAACTGCAGAGTTTTCGGAAGTCAGCAGATACCTATGCCGTACTCGGGCCCTGGCTTGTAACGGCTGATGAAATTGTGGAACCTAATAATTTAAACCTAGAGCTTTCTGTGAATGGAAACATTCGCCAAAAATCTAATACGTCGGAACTTGTCTATAATGTAGAGAAATTAATTCAGTACACGAGTGAACGTTACACACTTTACCCTGGGGACATAATAATGACTGGTACGCCTGACGGTGTTGGACCAGTAGAACCTGGAGATATAATTGACTGTTCTCTCGAGAACGTAGGAAGTATGACCGTAAAGATTAGCTAAAGCTATAGTCCTGTTCCAACATCTACATCCTCTGACTTTATATCTAAACCCGAATTTGCAGCCTGCTGAAGAATTAAGGCTGCGAAGTCACAATCAACATGCCCATTTCCTATAATACTTTGCACACATTCTCTCGCCGCCGCAGTAACGGGCATTGGCACACCAAGGTTTCTCGCCGCAGACAAACCTAAATCCATATCTTTTCTTAATAATACTGGAGTAAATGTCGGTGTCATGTCGAGATTAACATATGCTGGGGTTTTATATTGTGAGAAAGGTGACCCCATAACACTATTGTTAATGAAGTCTAAAAAAGCATGTCTATTTACTCCACCTTTTTCAGCTAAAACTGTTATTTCTGCCAATGTTTGAGCCATTATCCCCAATAAAACATTATGGCAAATCTTTACCATACGGGCGACCTCTCCAGGTCCAACATAACTAACCCCTTGGCCTAACATTTCCAAGAGGAGTTTAACGCTCTCAAATGCCTTCTGATCGCCAGAGGCTACTATGCTGAGCTTACCTGAAACAACTACCTTTGCATTACCACTTACTGGGGCGTCTATCATCTTTGTCCCGACATTGCTTGCGTAGTCCCTTACCTGTCTAGATGCCTCTTCGGAAATTGTCGTACAATCGACCAGTATATCCGGGGTCTTGCCTCCATGAGAAAGAATACCATTTTCACCAATAGTAACCTCGATAAAATCATCGGGGCCACCAACCATAGTAAATACAATGTCACAGTCGGACAGTTCCACCACAGAATCTACAATTTTTGCCCCTTTTTCTACTAAAGGCTCTGCTTTTTCACGTGTCCGATTCCAAACGGTGACGTTGACCCCAGCGTTTAATAACCTCTCAGCCATCGCAAAGCCCATACGCCCAGTTCCGATCCAGCCTACGTGCAAATTAGTAATAATTTCTTCGGACATAATTAAGTTCCTCCAAATATATTTAAAATTTTCATTAGACGATTATGATAACAACGAGGTCCAGTCATGATTTTCGATAATATCTTTTAATCGCTTTAGGAAAGCAGCACTGTAAGCACCATCGATTGCCCTATGATCAAAAGCCTGCGTAATTACCCCTATTGGTCTAACCACTATATTATCCTCGCCATCGCGATCCACCACTATGGGCCTTTTGGCAACGCCATCTATAGACAGAA
>PTLG01000090.1 GCA_002937995.1 Alphaproteobacteria bacterium MarineAlpha3_Bin7
AACTAATATAACAGATTATGGAGCTTTTGTTGAACTCCAAGAGGGAATAGAAGGCCTAGTGCATGTTTCGGAGATGAGCTGGACAAAAAAGAACGTGCATCCAGGTAAGCTGGTGTCTACCAGTCAAGAGGTCGAGGTAATGGTATTAGACGTGGATTTACCCAAAAGACGAATTAGTCTTGGTATTAAACATTGTACGCCTAACCCGTGGCTAGAGTTTTCAGAGAGATTTAAGTCCGGTGATGAAATTTCTGGCGAAATTAAAAATATAACAGAATTTGGTTTGTTCGTTGGTTTGACTGAAGAGATTGATGGTATGGTCCACTTGTCAGACCTTGATTGGGTCAAGGCAGGAGATGAGGCTATCAATGATTTCACTAAAGGTGAAAATGTTAAGGTTAAGATACTTGAAATTGACTTAGATAAAGAGAGAATAAGTCTTGGAGTGAAGCAGTTAACAGAAGATCCTATAGGTGGGGCCTTAGATAAAATAAAGAAGGGTGATATTGTTACGTGTACTGTACAAAAAGTGGGCGAGGCTGGGCTAGATGTTACAGTATTGGGAGAAGTGCCTGGTTTTATCAGGAGAGTAGACCTTTCCCGAGATCGCTCGGAACAACGGCCCGATCGTTTTGGTGTCGGCGAGGTGGTCGATGCAAAAATAACTAGTATGGATGAGGTTTCTAGAAGGGTCAGCCTTTCAATCAAAGCTAAGGAAGTGGAAGAAGAAAAAATAGCTATGGCTGAATTTGGGTCCAGTGACTCTGGTGCCTCCCTGGGAGATATTCTTGGTGCAGCATTAAAGGAAAAAACGGAGAAAGGTGATGCTGAAGCAGATCCAGTAGAATCTAAATCCGACTTGTCAGAGCTAGGTTTAACGGCCGCAGGCGAAGATCAACTGACTGGAACAGAAGAAAACTCTAAAAAAACAGTGTCAAAAAAATCGACGGCCAAGAAAAAGAAAACAGCAACTAAGAAAAAAGCAGCGAGTAAGAAAAAATCTACTTCTAAAAAGAAATCATCTTCCAAATAATATATTGGCTAAGAATATTTGAAATTTGAGTTCTCCTAGTCGTTGCTACAGCTAAAAAATTTACTATTGTAAGCCATGCCCAAAGATTTAGATAAATATTTCAAGGTTTATGATGTTCTAAAGAAGCGGAATAGGTGGCGTCTAATAGCAATATTGTTGTTTCTTGGTTTCGCCGCTTTTGGTTTTAGGACGACATTTTCAAATCAGTTTACAGACTATGTGGCAATAATTGATTTAACCGGAATAATTCGCGATGATCACAAGCTAAGAGCGGTTTTAAATAAAATAGCACATAATAAAATGGCTAGGGCATTGATCTTACGAATTAACTCCCCTGGCGGTACAATGGTCGGCGCAGAGGGGTTATATCATTCCATTCGCGAGATCTCAGATAAAAAGCCGGTGGTCGCAGTAATGGGGGAAGTAGCTACCTCTGCAGGTTATATGGTTGCGCTTGCAGCAGATAGGATTGTTGCTAGAAAAACTACTATAACCGGTTCAGTAGGTGTTTTGATGCAATCCGCAGATATTACAAACTTATTGGAGAAATTGGGTATTAAGCCACAAATTGTTAAAAGCTCAGAGCTAAAAGCCCAGCCAAGCCCTTTTGAACCTTTTTCTAGCGCCGCCCGAGAAATTTCTGAAATAGTTGTAGCCTACGTTCACAAGTATTTTTTAGACTTAGTTTCAGAGCGCCGTAAACTAAGCATAACAGATGCTAGACGGTTGTCTGATGGCAGGATTTTTACTGGTGGTCAGGCTATTGAAAAAGGATTAGTTGATGAGTTAGGGGGCGAAAATGAAGCCCGTAAATGGTTAGACCAAAAAAAGAATATAAGTATACAATTAGGCTCTAGACTAATTGAGTATAAAAAAAATCAGGGTATTTTCAGAACCGTTATAAGAGAGTTATTCGGAAAAACTCCAATTTCGAACTCACTCAGGCTTGACGGTTTGATCTCCCTTTGGCAACCTACAACTAGGTAATATTTGAAATTCTGGTTTTGGTTTTTGTAAGAGTTCGAGAGGAGAGGAAAAATATGACAAAGTCTGAGTTAATAACATATTTGTCGGAGGAAAACCCTCACCTTTATCAGAGCGATATAGAAAGAATAGTAAATACCATTTTTGAAGAAATAACTAAGACACTGTCGATGGGGAATAGGGTGGAAATACGTGGTTTTGGAGCATTTTCCGTCAAGTCTAGAGATCCCCGAACAGGCCGAAACCCCAGAACTGGTGAGCCAGTGCAAGTTGTTGCCAAGCGAGTACCTTATTTTAAAACTGGGAAGGGCTTGCGTGAGAGGCTAAACACCTAATACACTGATTGCCAAATTTAATAAAAAAATTGTAGTTAAAGGGGTCGGGTAGTTGAAGAAAATTATTTCTTGGATGACTATGGTTGTTGTGGCCGTGTTTTTGGTTCTATTTACAATTTCTAATAGACCGGAGATTATTGTTGAGCTTTGGCCACTTCCATACACATTAAATTTGCCATTGTATTTGTTGCTGCTTGTTTCGGCTTTTTTGGGGTTTATAGCTGGAGTGATAATTACATTTTTCTCTTCGGGGACGATGCGGAAGAATTTTCGAAAAGCCGAAAAAAAGGCAGGAAATCTAGAAAAAGAACTTAAAAAACTGAGGGACGACATAGTAAAATTAGAAAAAACAAAAAAGCCTGAAAATATTTGATGGATTTCAGTCTAAAATGGAGCACACGTGAAAGCGAAATCAATGGATAAAATCTATGTTGCTTTGGATACTGTTAGTTTGGAAGAGGCGCAGTCTTTAGCGAGACTTTTAAAAGGCAAAGTTGGCGGAGTAAAGTTGGGTAAGGAATTCTTCTCAGCCCATGGTCCGCAGGGGGTAAGCATTATAAGCAGGGAAGGGTTGCCAATCTTTTTAGATTTAAAATTTCATGATATTCCCAACACTGTGGAGGCAGCAATAAAAGCTTCCGTACCCCTCAATCTCTCAATGCTTAACGTTCACGTTTCTGGTGGTCTAGAAATGATGCGAGCCGCAAAAAGGGCTGCAAGAGAGGAGACAAAAAGGCTGAAAATTCCCTGTCCTCTCATATTGGGGGTTACAGTCCTCACCTCATTAGATGATAAAGACCTCGACAAAGTGGGGGTTGGTAATGAAACAAGCCAGCAGGTCGAACTTTTAACAAAATTAGCCATGGAAGCTGGTTTGGATGGGGTCGTTTGTTCGCCAGCCGAGATAAGGTCCATTAGAAAAATAGTCGGGAACGAATTTGTATTGGTTACACCAGGTGTCAGACCAGAGTGGGCGGTTAAAGGTGATCAGAAAAGGGTAACGGGCCCAAGGGAAGCTATTGAGGCAGGATCAAGCTTTTTAGTAATTGGCCGTCCCATTACTGCGTCGAATGACCCGCTTGAGGCTTTAAGCCAGATAGAAGTTGAGGTAAATGGTGGCAGTTGAGGTTAAAATTTGTGGTGTCGATAGAGAGGAAACTGTTGAGGCGTCTGTCGATGCGGGTGCCAGTATGATTGGGCTAGTGTTTTTTGAAAAATCCCCACGTTTTCTAAGCTTATCCAGAGCCAGTTCCATCACTCAGAATATACCCAATAATGTAAAAAAAGTAGGTCTATTCGTTGACCCAACTAACAGAGAAATATCTGAGGTTATAGAGAATGTTAAAATTGATACTTTGCAATTACACGGAAATGAAGATCCAGAGAGAGTGGAGAAAATCAAGGATTTTACGAGTCTTTCTATAATAAAAGTAATAAAGGTAAAGACACTTCAGGACGTGAAATCATTCAAAGCTTTTGAAGATATAGCAGATAACTTTTTATTCGACGCAAAAGTAAGTACTGAAAAAAATACCAACCTTCCGGGTGGTAATGCTATATGTTTCGATTGGAAGGTGCTTTCAGGAGTAAAAATTCCCAAGCCTTGGATCCTTGCGGGTGGCTTGGATAAGAACAATGTGGCTAATGCAATAAAAATAACAGGAGCAAAGAAGGTTGACGTATCAACAGGTGTGGAAGATAAATTAGGTGTAAAAGGTATAAGAAAAATAATCGATTTTATTGAAGCAACAAAAAAATTATCATGACAAACCAGGACATTATATTTAATCGTCGAGTATCAAATGACAAAAAATAACTCTTTACAACAGGGGCCAGATGAGAGAGGTCATTTTGGTATTTATGGCGGGCGTTATGTAGCAGAAACTCTTATGCCTGTTATTTTGGAGGTAGAGAAGGCCTATAGGGGGGCCAAGAATGAAGAAAGCTTTAATAATGAGCTCACCTATTTTCTTAAACATTATGTTGGAAGGCCTTCACCCCTCTATTATGCAAAAAGGCTATCAGAGTCATTGGGTGGTGCAAAAATATATTTTAAGCGAGAGGATCTAAATCATACGGGGGCCCATAAAATTAATAACTGTATTGGACAGATACTTCTCGCCCGCCAAATGGGTAAATCTAGGATAATCGCTGAGACAGGGGCAGGGATGCATGGCGTTGCTACGGCAACAGTATGTGCGCTTTTTGACTTACCATGTACAATTTATATGGGTTCTTCAGATATTGAGCGGCAATCACCAAATGTAAGCAGAATGGAACTTTTGGGCGCTAAAATCGTTCCTGTAACTTCTGGTTCAGCAACTCTAAAAGACGCAATGAATGAGGCCCTGAGAGATTGGGTTACTAACGTACGGGAAACGTATTATTTGATTGGAACGGTTGCGGGTCCTCACCCCTTCCCAGAAATGGTGAGAGACTTTCAGGCAGTAATAGGGTTAGAGGTTAGAGAACAGATAAAGGAGTTAGAGGGGCGTCTTCCGGATACGCTAGTAGCGTGTATAGGAGGTGGCTCAAACGCAATGGGTCTCTTTCATCCTTTTTTGGATGAAAATCAAATAAATATAATTGCTGTAGAAGCATCAGGAAGCGGAATTGATACGGGCTTACATGCAGCCAGTTTGACCGCGGGGGAGCCAGGTATCCTTCATGGAAATAGAACTTACCTTTTACAAGATGACCATGGCCAAGTAGCAGAAGCACACTCAATTTCTGCGGGTTTGGATTACCCAGGAGTGGGCCCAGAACATGCGTGGCTTAAAGACTCAGGAAGGGTAGAGTATGTTTCTGTTACAGACAGCGAAGCCTTAGAAGCCTTTAAATTAACATCTGCTCTTGAGGGAATTATACCTGCACTCGAGCCAGCACATGCTGTTGCACATGTACAAAAGATAGCTGGTGGCCTTTCGCCCGAACATCTTTTGGTTTTGAATATGTGTGGCCGAGGAGACAAAGATATGGATACAGTTAATAGATTTGTAGAGACCTAAGTGGCTAACGATAGAATAAAAAATAAATTTGGTCAGTTATCTAAAGAGGGTCGAGCTGGACTAATTACTTTCTTGACTGCTGGTGATCCAGATATGTCCACGGGCCAAAATCTGTTGAACTCTTTACCAAAAAGCGGGGCTGATTTGATAGAGTTAGGGATACCATTTTCTGATCCAATGGCAGATGGTCCAGTTATCCAAGCTTCTAGTCAGAGAGCATTAAAGTCGGGAATAACATTAAATAAAATATTATATATGGTTTTGCAATTCCGCACATTTGATAATACAACACCAATTATTTTAATGGGTTACTATAATCCTATCTATAGATATGGAGCACAAAAATTTTTTGATGATGCTAGAAAAGCTGGTGTGGACGGTTTGATCATTGTTGATTTGCCGGTTGAGGAGGACGAACTGCTAGAGTTGTCAAAATCTAAGGAGATCGATTTAATTTATTTAATAGCTCCAACTACTGATGAGAGGAGGCTGCCAATCATAACGCGTCAGGCATCAGGTTTTCTCTATTATGTGTCCATGACTGGGATAACCGGAACCAGGAGTGCAGATAGAATGGAGGTGGAGGAGGCTTTTCCAATAATGCGTCAATACACAGAGCTACCGATAGCAGTTGGATTTGGAATCAAGACAGCTAAACAGGCGAAAGAGATTGCTATGTTTGCAGATGCGGTTGTGGTTGGATCTGCTCTAGTTTCAATTATAGAAAAAAACTTAGAAGGTATAAATTCCAAAGTGGACAAAAAAAGGCTTTGCAACTCAGTTTTAAAGCAAGTTAGCAACTTGTCAAAAGCTATCAAGGCTGCTCCAAAATCTAGAAATGTTGGCCAATCTGTCTAACGAAGACATACTGGATAGGCTGACTAAATATCATCCTCAGAAAATTAATCTTTCTCTTAGCCGGATAAAGCGATTATTAAACAAGCTGGGTAAGCCACAAGAAAAAATCCCACCTGTTATTCATGTTGCAGGTACAAATGGAAAGGGTTCGGTCGTGGCATATTTAAAGTCCATTGCTGAGGCGGCCGGTTTAGGTGTGCATACATATATCTCTCCACACCTAAAGAAGTTTAATGAGAGGATTGTCATTGGTGGAATTCCAGCAAGTAATTCCGAAATATATCAAGTTATGGAAGAATGTGAGGCGATAAACGGGAATTCACCAATTACTTTTTTTGAAATTACTACTGCAATAGCTTTTGTCTTATTTTCACGCTATCCTGCGGATTTAGCTATCCTAGAGACGGGATTAGGTGGTCGTTTAGATGCAACAAATGTTGTAGAAACCCCACAAGTAACTGTCCTGACATCTATTTCACTGGACCATAAGGAATACTTGGGAGAAGATATCTGTGATATTGCTAGGGAAAAGGCAGCTATAATGCGCAGAGGAGTTTCTTGTGTTGTGTCTCTTCAGAAACCTGAGGTAAATGAAGTAATAAAAGAAGTCGCAGCAAAGTTAGGTTCAACTTGTTTTTATCAAGAAGAGCACTGGAGTTATTGGAAGGAGGGTAATTGTTTCCATCTTGATAATGGGTGCAGAAAAGGTAAGTTTAGACTTCCCAATTTGCTAGGCGAGCACCAAATTCAGAATGCTGCGCAGGCAATAACCTCTCTAGATAATGCTAGGATTCATAACTTTAAAACTGAGGAGATAAATGAAGGCCTAAGAAGGGTTGAGTGGTCTGGTCGCTTGCAGCGCCTTAAGTATGGCCCAATATTCAAGTTCTTGCCTAGTGAATGGGAGATTTGGTTAGATGGTGGACACAATATTGGTTCTGCTGAGGTCCTAATGAGTCAATTGTCAAAATGGCAGGATAAGCCCCTTTATGGAATATTCGGCATGTTAGCCCAGAAGGAACCCGAGGCGATTATTGACAAAATAGGAGGTTATTTTGATTTGGTCTCTACTGTTTCTATTCAAAACTCGTCAAATACATATAGTGCAATAGACTTATCTAGGTTTTTTAATCAAAAAGGAGTGCCCTCTAAACCAGTTGACTCAATTAAAGACGGAATTAACGAAATCGTGAGAGCAAGTAATATACCTTCTAGGATAATAATCATGGGATCCTTAAGTTTAGTAGGAGAAATCTTGGAAGAACACGGATAAGGCCTAGCTTAAATGGGATCTTTAAATAATTATATTGTTAAGATGAGAGAAAATCTCGACAAATTAGAAAAGTTTCAGCCAAGTCCTTTACTTGCTTACTTTTTGATTAGCATTGCAACATTTTTATGGGCTTCCAGTATTGTCATTTTACGAGGTGTCAGGGACGAGTATCCGCCAGTGGGTCTTTCTACCTTAAGATGGCTGGTGGGTGGACTATTTTTGTTACCGTTTGTTTGGCAGCAATTACTTGAGAAAGCTAGAATTATACGCAGTAACATGGGGCTAATAGTTCTTTTAGGTTTGTTGCAAGTAGGTAGTTCAACGGCTCTGGCGGTTGCTCTAAATTTTACTACTGCAATCAATGGATCGGTGATTAATGCATCCCAGCCAGCGATTACAGCGTTGATTGCTTGGTTAATTATTAAAGAGAATTTATCCCCATTACAGGCAATTGGCATTCTAATAGGCTTAATTGGAGTTATAGTAATAATTTTTCGTTCAGATATTCATTTACTAATTAGTATGGAGTTAAACTTGGGTGACGGTCTAGCTATTGTTGCTATATCTGGCTGGGGAACTTATGCCGTTCTTTTACAAAAAGTACCTAGGGAATTAGGAATTACGACTATATTATTTTTGGTTATCACTAGTGGCAGTATATGTTTTTTACCGCTGTATGTGGTGGAGAGCATTATATATAAACCGGTCCCCTTTTCTTATGAAACAGTTATATTACTGTTCTTTCTTGGAATAATTGTTTCTGCTGGCTCTATCTATTTATGGACTGCTGGCCTTCGAGCAATAGGTCCAAATAAATCTTCAATATTTTTAAACCTCATACCTGTTTTTAGCGCTGGCCTAGCTATTATATTTTTGTCTGAACGCATATTAACCTTTCACTTGATAGGTGCCTCCCTAGTTTTTCTGGGTATATTTTTAGGAGTTAGGGGTAGATTGACGGAGAAAAAATAAGGATAAATCAAAATTATCAAATTATTTCAGGTTCAATAATACCAAACTCAACTAATTTTGGTAATTTTGTCTGTCTGAAATTAACCAGTTTTTTTTCAATGGCCTTGGGATCCGTTAATAATTTGGGATCTTCCTCCGAGACCCTTTGGACTATCCAATTTAACAAGTGTTCTTTAGGTGCCTCTAATAGACATACTAAAAGGATTGCGTCATCTCGGGAAATTTCAAATTGAATACCGAATTTTTTTGCTGCCAAACAAATAAACGGTTCAGAAAAAAGACCATTCTTTAGTATTTCTTGGTTACAAGGATCACATAAATGGAATCTATTGGCTTGGATAAACTTTTTGTTGCTTGGCGATGTTTCCCTTTTTAGGGGTAATACATAACCACTTGCAACCAGAAGGTTTACGTTTTCTAAAATGGCTTCCTTAGGGTGTGCCGATAATGATACTAATGACGATAGGTTTTTAACGGTCTTCGCATTGGTAGTTAGTTCCTCTATGATAGTATTAATTATCTCACTATTATAATGTATATTAACTTGACCAAAATTAATATCACGAGGAAAATTATCTAAACTAACTAAAGCTCCAAAGGGAATAGAGCTTAAGGCATCTAGTTGTTCAGTTGCAGTAAAAGTGTTAGCATCTTTAACAAATATATCGGCCCGAAAATCTTGTCGGGTTAAAAAATCTAACAGTGTCTCTGTGTTTTCCCTGGATGTGGAATTAGAAATCTGGTCGTTAAATTCTTGGTTTAAAACTAATTCAGGATAGTTGCGATAAGCAATAGAGCTTCCGCTGTATACCATACCAACTTTATTAAGCCTATTATTAATATCACTAAAAAAACGAGGTTTATAGATGCTGCCAAAGAGTATTTTAGCTGTTACTGGGGTAAGTTTTTGGGCTAATCCACTTAGACATTTTTCTACAGGACCGTTCTCTAAAAAGTATGGGGCACCTTTAGACTTCAAATGCTGAATGTGATCTAGTCCAGCTAAAACCTTACCGTGGCTATCTATATTTAGGACTTCATCGAGCTGCACGAGTACCTGTCTAATATCTAATATAGGAGCACAACCGGGTAAGCAGTCGTACTTGACGTGTACTATACCCTGGAAATTAAGCAGTTTTTCAAATATAGATATTGTGAGGTTCAGCGTCTTCCTATCCATATAAGAGAGGTTTTCATTAACTACTATAAAGTCAAAATTATTGAAGTTTTTCAAACTTAGTAATTTGTTTTCTAGTTTATGAAAGTTGATATTTGTTAGGTTTGCTGTTGTCGCAATAGAGGATATTTTTTCTACTGACTTATGATCGGGTAAAACTAGAAAAAAAGTTGCTTTTGGAAAAAGACTCGCCAGGGGAATAATGCTGGTGTCATCTTCAGTTGTAATACAGCAATAGCGGAATCCTTCACTAATCTCATTTATATTATAGCCGTTAAGAGTTGCTATATATGTCAGCAATAGGGGATTAATGCCCAAATGAGTTTTGTATTCTGGGGCAACGGTTACCTCTTTATTATCTGGCATAACTTCTT
>PTLG01000091.1 GCA_002937995.1 Alphaproteobacteria bacterium MarineAlpha3_Bin7
CGATGTAGTTTAAAATTTGGTAATAGTTCCATTTTAGTTCTTTCCCATAAGGAGTTTATTATTCCTTTTTATTTTCTATCAACTCCATCAGTTTATCTGGAGTTACTGGCAGGTCTAGTGGGCGAACTCCAAGAGCGTCAGCTACAGCATTTGTAAATGCAGGTATAAATGCTATCAGAGAAGTTTCACCAGCCTCTTTCGCACCAAAGGGACCGTTAGGATCTATCGTCTCAATGATTCCAACCTCTATTGGTGGAGATTCAACTATTGTAGGTACTCTGTAATCCAGCATGCTATTTGTTATTGCAAGACCTTCATGATATTCAGTGCCCTCAGAAATAGCTTGCCCCATTCCCATCCATACTGAACCCTCAATTTGCCCTTCTACAGAAAGAGGGTTTAGAGCTTTTCCAACATCTTGGGCAGCCCAAACTTTTTCCACTGTAATAGCTGCGGTGTCCGGATCGATGCTAACCTCTACCACTTGGGCAGCATAGGCATAAGCCATACTTCCGCTTATTGCACCGCCTCTATATTTTTTGGTACCCCATGATTCAGGAAGTGTATCAAAATTACCAGAAACAGTAATTGTACCTGTCCCTTCGAGTGCAGCTTTTACTACTTCTTCAAAAGTTAACCCCTCATCTTGCGACCCTGCAGTATAGAATTCACCTAGGCATTCTACATCATCAGGGTCAGCATCTAATTTCTTAGCTGCCGCTTCGATTAATATATTTCTTAAATTCTTTGCAGCATCGATTGTCGCGTTACCAACCATATAGGTAATTCTTGAGGAGTAAGCTCCGTTATCTTTCGGTGTTAACTTGGAATCACTAGTCAATATTTGAAATCGGGACATATCAAGTCCTAAGACCTCAGCAGCACACTGAGTTGCCATGGTTGAAGAACCCTGACCAATTTCAGGTGCTCCAGTAAGGATTGTGATTGATGAGTCCCAATCTAACTTAAGGTGAACTGTTGCATGTGGCTCTCCAGTCCAATTAACTGGTTTTGATGCGCCACTAATATAATGCCCGCAACCGACACCTAGACCTTTAAATTTTCCAAGTTTACCCTTTCTTTTTTTCCACCCACTTTCTTTTTCAACCCAATCTATACATTCGGGCAGGCCATAGCTATTTATAAACATCTCGTTCAGAGTCTCATAATTTGGCCCCTTTAGATAATTTTTTCTTCTGATTTCGATAGGGTCTATGTTTAGTTGACTGGCTATTTTGTCTAGAAGAGATTCAAAAGCATAACGGACGTCAGTTATTCCGTGACCTCGCATTGCACCAGGTGGAGGCGTGTTTGTTAATACTCTAAGACCTTTATATCTAACGGCCTGCAGATCATACATTCCGAAGAGTAGTCCGCCGGAATAAAGAATTGTGACAACCCCATAACCACTATATGCACCGCCTCTTTGAATGGCTGTATAATCGACAGCTGTAATTATACCATTTTTTTTGACACCTATCTTCATATCGATGTCAGTTTCAGGTCTACCTCTATGAGTAATAAAAGTTTCTTCTCTGGATGCAACTATACGAACAGTTCCCCTTGCTGCTCGGGCTGCTAACGCACAAATTAGGGTGATATTAAGGCTTTCTGTGCGGCACCCAAAACCACCACCAACGAAAGGCTTGATCATTCGGATTTTTGACTCATCCATCTTTAACACTTTTGCCAACATTAGATGATCATAATAGGGTACCTGTGTGCTAGCCCGCACAGTCATAAATTGTCGCTCTACATCAAATTCTGCAATAGCTGCATGCGGTTCGCTCTGGACTTGGCAAATTTCGGCGCAATTAAATGTTTCTTCTAATATAAAATCAGAATCAGCCAGCCCTGCATCAACTTCACCTAATTCAAAATCAACCTCTCGTTCAATGTTACCAGGTCTATGTTCATGAAGGTTCACCGCACCTTCTGCCATAGCTTCTTTGGATTTGAAGTATCCTGGCAACTCTTTATATTCAAATTTAATGACATCTATTGCTGCTTGTGCTGTTTCTACGTCTACTGCAACAACACATGCAATTGGCTCACCTCTGTAGCGCACTTTATCCCTAGCAAGTGGAAATTCAAATCTTGCAATCGGTAGAATCCCAAAAGGCTCATCAGTTTCATCTCCAGTGATAATTACTTTTACACCGGGTAATTTCTGAGCCTCAATGATGTCAATATTAATAATTTCAGCATGTGCTACAGGGCTTCTCATTATTCTACCAACCAAGCAATTTTTTGGAACAAAATCACCAGAATAAAGAGCTTTCCCCGAAACTTTTTCGGGACCGTCAACTAATGGTTTTGGTACCCCTATAGACTGGTTTCTTTTTATCTCATTCATAATCTTATGTCCGTTTACTCAATTCTTTTGCGGCGAACTGGACTGCTTCGATTATCTTCACATATCCTGTACATCGGCAGATGTTTGATGCTAATCCTTCTCGGATCTCTGTTTCTGTTGGGTTTTTAGTTTTTCGAAGCAGTCCTTCAGCAGCCATCACCATTCCAGGCGTGCAAAATCCACATTGAGCTCCCAGTTTTTCATTGAATCCTCGTTGAATCGCAGATAGTCGGCTACCGTCAGACAATGACTCTATAGTTTCGATAGTTTTGCCATCACATTTTGCGGCTAACGTCAGACAAGCATGATGAGGGGTTCCATCAATTAAAACTGTACAACAACCACATTCGCCTCCATCACAGCCAATTTTGGTTCCAAATAGACCTAAGTCTTCACGAAGGTAATCAGCAAGTAGGAGATTATCATCTACAATAGCGTCGCAGTCACGGCCGTTAATGATTGTCGATATTGTTGTTTTATTCTTTTTCATTTTGGTACTCTAATTTAACTTAGTACGTGTTGAGTCCACATCTGGATTAGCATGTGCAAGTACTAGAGTTTTATCAACCTCTAATAAAACCTTTTCTGGGTCCAAAACGACTTTACTTTTCCAATTATCAAACAGTTTGGTGAGTACATTTTGCCCCTCAATTCGCACATTTCCATAGCCACGGGATAATATTGATAGTTTTGCCGTTTGGCAGGCTAAGTGGTGATCTATTACAACAGCTTCCTTGACGGCATCTAACCAGACTTCAATTTGTTCATGTTCCTCAGCATATTGTTTACTGAATTTCCGTATAAACCTAAGGGATGAAAGTATTTTTAACAAACCAAATCCCAAAAATGAGCCAGTCGGTATATGCAGAGCTAAACCCTTTCCTCTTGATAATATTTTCAATTTTGGGACTAGCCAGGATAAAGATTTGGGTAATATGCCGATGAACTCTTCTCTGCCAGGTTTAAAGTAATCTGTCAGTCTAATAGGTGTATTTTCATCAACATTTAGCTCATGTCTAATTCTGTTAAGGCGTCCCTTTCTGGTTTTTAATTGTGCAACACGAATGACATCTTCAAAACTCATCCAAAGTGCGAGCCTCTTTGCAATGTCTTCAGTGAGTATATAATCAGGCCCTATATCCAATTCAAACACTGAAGATATTTTGTCTAAATATTTTTCTGCGTAAGAAATATCCTGATAATCAACCAACCTAGCAATGCCATGACCAATCACCTGGTGGAGTTTGTCTGGATAATTATGTATCAATTTTTCAAAGTGCACTGGGGGGGCCTTAAAAGGCTTATCTGGATCTTCTAATTGTGGCGACCCCCCTGTATGAGCTGCATTGAATCCAATCTCAAACCCATTAATATTAGCGTCCACTGCCACACCTTTTTCTCGGATAGCATGCTCCGCATCTTCCATTTTTAATGGTAATATGCCACTTCCAACAATAGCTCCAAAGATTACAGAATTAATTTTGCTTGCCGAGCTTCCCGCCAACTCTTCAATATTAAGTCTAATGAGTTTAGAAGATGCACTTTCTATTGATTCCATCATGGGCTTTTCATTTATAGTTCCATCGCCTGCTGCCATTTTTTCTGCAGTCGAATAAACTCTCTCAAGCCCAGTAATAACTGTAGTAAAGTCGGTTATGTAACCTTTTTCTAAGGCTCTTCCGGCCTCTGTTGGCTCTAATGCCGCTACAATATCTAGATCCCCTGTACCTGGAAATAAGGTAAAAATTGGGTCGTCCGTATGTTTTTCTGGGAATAGCTCAAAATAATATGTTGTAGCTCCTGTCCTTTGAGCAACACCTGGCGTAGAAGTAGCCTGAGCCGGATATCCCGCATGTTTGGCAGCTTCAACCATCCAGTCAGCCAACACACCACCACCTTGCCCCCCAAGAGCACTAACTAACACACAAATTGGTCGAAGATTTTCCACTAGGCTCCCATAAGTGACAAGAGGTTTTGATTGATAGACGAAAACACCTTACGAATTTTCCCTGGGTTGCGGATTGCTTCAGCTTTGTAAAATGAGGGACAAAGTTGAGCTGCGTGCGCCACCTCACCGCAATGACCACAGGCGAAGCATCCCTCGTTTACATGAGCTACAGGGGTTTCCTTAAATGGGTCTTTACTTTCCTTTAGGGTGAGAGACGGGCATCCATTCAATCTCATACAAGAATGATCTCCTGTGCAAACCTCTTCGTCTACTCCAAATTTTTCTTGAATCACTGTCTTGCCGGCTTTAAGTGCTTTAGCCTTTGCTGGTTTCTCTTTTCTTTGTCTGGCAAGCATACATTCGTTATTTGAAATAACTACTCGCAATCCTTGGCCACGGGCATCCATGGCATCAGCTATTACTTTTTTTGACTCTTCTAAACTATATGAGTCTACGTATTTTATCCATTTTACACCAATACCCTTTAAAGCATTTTCTATTGTAACAAGCGTTTTTACGCCCCTTGGAGTCGCTCCTGTTGAGGGAAGTAGGTGTTGGCCTGTTGCTGCGGCATAACCATTATCCAGAATAATTAGTACTGAGTCATATTCATTCCATCTGGCATTAATGACGCCAGTAGTTAAACCATTATGCCAAAACCCTCCATCACCCATGATAGCGACATTTGGCTGCCCAAGGCTTGGACCCACAGCGCCACTACTTGCTAAAGATAAGCCATAGCCAAGTACCGTATTTCCCACATTAAAGGGAGGCAAAGAACCAAATAAATTACATCCAATATCCATAGATACATGAAACTTACCGCGTTCTTTCATCAGTAATTTTAAAGCCGCCATAATTGGTCTTTCTGGACACCCAGTGCAGAAAGATGGAGGTCTTGGAGGCATTGGCTCCTTTATCTGCGAAAGACTCTTTTTAGCCTTTTTTAGAATTTCTTTTTCTATCTTTCCAGGCGTTGAAGTTTCGCCCTCCGGCAATACCTTGATTAGAAATTTTGCGACACCCTCTCTAACTACATTAGATGTATACTCTCCAGCCATCGGAAGCATGCCCTTACCGTGGATTGCACAGTTATAATTATTTCGTTGAGCAATTTCTGCGATCTGGGATTCTATATAGTTGGGATTTCCTTCTTCAATCACCAATACATTTTTTTTGCTACTTAAAAAATCCATAATTTCTTGTGGGATAAGGGGGTACACAAGGTTAAGACACAAGATAGGAACGTCGGAATTTCCATAGACATCAGCCATACCTAACCGTCTTAAAGCCCTTAATACGACTGTATATGTTCCACCTTGGGTGATGATTCCAAAATCCTGCCCCTTGCCAGCAAAAAGTTCATTAAATTTTTCATCCAAGGCAAACCTTTGGGCCGCAGGTAGTCTTGTTTCAAATTTAGCTTTTTCATGACTATAAGTTGCCGGCGGCAAAACAATCTTTTCGACATCATAAACTTGCTCAGGTACTGGGTTATTTGCATTGAAGGTGCCTATCTTATTGTCTTTAGCCTTAAAGCTCCCTGTAAGATGGCAAGCCCTAATTCGCATATTAAGAAAAATTGGCATAGAGCATGCTTCAGATAAATCAAATGCCCGCTCGGTAAGGTGAACCATTCTATCCAGGTTATATCTAGGATCAATCAGTGGGATAGATGATTTCATTGCAAAAGTATAGGTTCTTTCTTGCATAATACTTGAACCCTCACCGTAGTCATCACCAAGAATAATAAGGGATCCACCGACCACTCCAGAAGAAGCTAAGTTGGACAGTGCGTCGGAGGCAACATTGGTTCCCACTACGGACTTCCATGTTACTGCCCCCCTTATTGGATAGGTGATAGATGCACTAAGAAGGGACGCAGCCCCGGCTTCGGAGGCTGACTGTTCATAGTGGATTCCCATTGGTTTGAGTATTTCTTCGCTAGCGTCAGCGAGCACGTCGATTAGGTGTGACATAGGGGCGCCAGGATAGCCCCCGACATAACTAATTCCAGATTGAAGCAAGGCCTTGGTTATTGCCAAAATACCTTCTCCATGAAACAAGTCCCCAGAACCCATTAGGAGTTTTTCTATTTCTTTTTTATATGAGCGCTCTACACTTAGAACCCTTGCTACAGCCGTACCGCCATCCATATTTCACCTTTCTCCACAAAAATCCAATATCCAAATAATATTAGTATTTATTCAATCATAATGCTGGTGTTAGTCTTACCCAATACTTGATATAACAAAAATTAGTGTGTTTATTTTAGACCTAATTAACATATTTTACGAACTTTTATCGAGGCGAATGATGGAAATCAATGAATTTGGTGAAAAAGTTAATAGAATAATCGAAGAAATAGCCGGAAAACCAATAGATAAGCCTCTTGCTAAGTACTTAAATACTATGTTTCCTCCTGAGTCAGAGATATTTGAGCAGATAAGGGGGCTATGCAGTCTAGGCATAGACGAGGGGTGGTTATGCAAAAATGAAGCAGGGGGTATCCGATACGGAAGAGCAATCAAAGATCTTCAGGGTTTTAGTGTTGATGTTGTTCTTATGGACAATATTGTAGGGCCTTATCATACTCATCCTCGTGGTGAAGTAGATATGATAATCCCTCTCTCCCCCCAAGCTAAATTTGATGGACACAGCGCCGGTTGGCTCGTATATGGGCCTGGAACCGGTCATAAGCCGACAGTAAGCGATGGAAAGGCGATTATTGTATATTTGCTTCCAGAGGGGAAAATAACCTTTAGTTAGTCACTATTAGTCGTATAAATATTAAGCTTTTAAAATAAAAACTGGAAGAATTCTTCCGCTAAGTGTATATAAATGGCAGAAATAATAATTATAAGTTAGATTTTTAAAAAATAATCTGGGGAGTAATTAGATTATGATACGATTGATTTCAAAAACGATGGCGGTTTTGGCCGCTGTACTTATTTTTGTGCCGCAGGTACAGGCTAAGGAAGTTAGGATTGGCTATGTTACTACATTAACAACTGGTGGTTCTCTGCTTGGTAAGCAAATGAAACTAGCGGTTGAGATTGCACTTGATCACATGGGTAACAAGATGGGGCCGTTGGATGCAAAGGTTATCTTTGAAGATGATGGTTTTAAGCCAAAAATTGGTAAACAAAAAACTGAAAAACTTATCAAAAAAGATAAAGTACACTTTTTAGCAGGCTACATTTGGTCGCATGTTCTTGGTGCGTCCGCTCCGGTAGCTCTAAAAGCTGGGAAGTTTTTTATATCCTCTAATGCTGGACATTCCCTCTATGCAGGTAAAAAATGCCATAAGAATTTTTTCAACGCTGCATGGGAAAATAGCCAAACACCGATGGCTATGGGTGAGTTGCTGAACAAGAAGGGTGTTAAATCCTTGTATATAATGACAGCAAACTATGCTGCAGGTAAGCAGATGGTTGCTGGTGTTGAAGCTACCTTTAAAGGTAAAATAATCGGAAAGGACCTGACACCTTGGCCAAGTCATTCCGACTGGTCTGCAGAATTTGCGAAGGCTAAAGCTGCTAAGCCAGATGGTGTATTTATCTTTTATCCTGGTGCTGCAACTGCCAAGTATTTGACACAATATAGGCAAGCTGGTTTGGATAAAACACTGCCACTTTATCACGTTTTTAGTATTGATGGGGCTAATTTACCTTTATTGCAAAAAGCGGGTCTTAAGAATGTCATTGGTACCAGGCAGACATCATTTTGGTCACCAGACCTCGATAATGCTCAAAACAAGAAGTTTGTTGCTGCTTATCGAAAAAGAAGCGGTGGTATTTATCCCGCATTTTATGCAGCACAGGCTTATGACACAATGTTTCTAATAAAGTCTGCTGTTGAAGGTGTGAACGGCAACCTTAAGGATATAGATGGGATGAGGGCTGCAATGAAAAAAGCTGATTTTCCTTCAGTTAGGGGAAAATTTCGTTTTGGCAAAAATCATTTTCCAATACAAAACTTTTACGAAAGAGAAGTTGTCGTTGATAAAGATGGACGTTGGGCTGTTGAAAATCGTGGCGTAGTGCTAAAGGACCACGAAACACCTTACGTTAAAGATTGTAAGATGTAATAGTATGCGATCTGCTTAGAGTAATACGGGGGCGTATATCGTCCCCGTTTATTCTTTCGATTGCATTTTTATGTGAAAAATCTCATGGATTATGTTCTCTTAGGTGAACAGTTTTTTAATGGGTTTCAGCTTGGTATAATACTGTTCATGATGGCTGCTGGCCTCACTCTGGTCTTTGGCATCATGGACTTGGTTAATTTGGCTCATGGCACCCTATACATGTTTGGGGCCTTTTTTGCGGCACAGATAAGCATTTGGACAGGTTCATTTACTTGGGCCATTTTATTAGCATTGCCATTATCTCTTATTGCCGGAATAATTCTGGAAGTCACGGTTTTGAGGACCCTGTATACCCGTGATCACTTGGATCAAGTGCTGGCTACCTTTGGTTTAATATTATTCTTTAACGAACTATTTTTATTGGTTTTTGGTGCAGCAGGAATGGCTTTACCCTTGCCTGCGGTATTAAGCGGTCAAGTCGAGTTTTTGGGGGGTATTGTAGTACCAGTTTATAGACTTTTTATGATACTTATGGGTTTGTTACTTGCACTAATATTATACATTCTTGTTTCTAAAACTAGAATGGGAATGCTTGTTAGAGCTGGCGCCTCAAATCGGGAAATGGTAGGGGCTCTCGGGATCAATATAAGATTATTATATACTGGTGTATTTGGCTTAGGAGCTGCAATGGCAGGTTTTGCAGGTATGATCCAGGTCCCCATCACTCAGGCACAGAGTGGTATGGGAGAAGATGTTCTAATATTAGCTTTTGTAGTGATTGTTATTGGTGGTATTGGATCAATACGCGGGGCTTTTGTAGCAGCTATAATAATTGGTATTATAGATACCATGGGTAGGTCATTTATGGATGTTGCTTTGCTTCAATTCCTTCCAACAAACGCCGCGGAAGATGCTGGCCCAGCTATATCGTCAATGCTTATTTATCTGATTATGGCAGTAGTATTGGCCTTTAGACCTCAAGGTCTATTTCCACCTAGGGGTGTATAGTAATGCTTCTGGATATGACAAAAAAACCAGTTGTTATTTTCAATTTGGGTCTTTTATTACTCTGCTTAATTACCCCGTTATTAAGTCCTTACCTGGACGGTGGGGAGTTTTATATGTCCGTAATGGCCCGAATTATGATTTGGGCAATAGCCGCAATAAGCTTAAATTTAATAATGGGATATGGCGGAATGATTAGCTTTGGTCATGCTGTCTATATAGGAATAGGCGGCTATGTAATTGGTGTGTGTTCATATCATGGAATTGAAAGTGCATATATCCAGTGGCCCTTAGCATTAGCTTTAAGTGCCCTCGTTTCCCTAATTTTTGGTGCTATTTGCCTCAGGACCAAAGGTGTTTATTTTATAATGATTACCTTGGCATTTGCTCAGATGATCTATTACTTGAGTATAAGTATAGAAAAATATGGGAGTGATGACGGGCTTTCTATAGATGCAAGGTCAGATTTTGGTTTTAGCTTATTGGATCTGAATGACAATAATACGCTGTACTACCTAA
>PTLG01000092.1 GCA_002937995.1 Alphaproteobacteria bacterium MarineAlpha3_Bin7
GCCTTATAAATATGTCTCGCTATTAATTCTTTACCAGTTCCAGAGTCTCCCACCACCAAAATACTAGCGTTACTCTTAGCAACTT
Organism: Alphaproteobacteria bacterium MarineAlpha3_Bin7; assembly: GCA_002937995.1. Classification (GTDB taxonomy): domain Bacteria; phylum Pseudomonadota; class Alphaproteobacteria; order Rhodospirillales; family UBA2165. The sequence goes on from PTLG01000092.1 coordinate 86, forward strand.
TTTCAGCAACTTGAATGAGTTTTCCCATTTTCGGATCTTCATAAACTATTGACAGCGGCACCTCTACCACAGCCTCAAAAATTGCAGATATTAGTTCTTGGTCTGGAGGCAGAGGCACATATTCCTGCGCACCTGCCTTAATTGCATTCACTGCTGCCCTACTGTCATTCTCAACACCACAAGCTACTACAGGTACGCTGATCCTCTCTTTTTTTAAACTTGAAACAAGTGGACTTATATCAAATTTACAGTCAATCATAATTAGATCTGCGCCCTGCCCAGATCGAAGCGAATTAAGACCAGCTTCAACGTCATTCGCTTGAGACACTAGAGCTCCTCGACTCGCGGCTATTTGGCTAGCCTCTCCAATTTGACCCCCAAGCGAACCAATTATTAATAAACGCATTAAAATTTAACTCCAACCACCATTATTCATTGTCAAAAAATCTAACCCTATCACTCGGAGGTAGAGAGCTATTCAGCAACATCTCTAACCTCCTAGGATTCTCTTGCCTACCAATTGACGACACACCTAGTAGATACATAGAACCAACTGCTTCTTCTAAATTTGAGTTGTTTTCGAGTTTTGCAGCAAGTGGAAGAAAAACTAGGTTAGCTAGAAGAGCACCATAAAACGTAGTAAGCAGCGCCACCGCCATACTAGGTCCTATAGTGGAGGGATCATCTAGATTGCCTAACATTGTAACTAACCCTATTAGAGTTCCTATCAAACCCATAGCTGGCGCAAATTCTGCTCCTCTCCTAAGTACTTTCACCGCAACATTGCTCCTCTGAACATTAGCTATAAGATCACGCTGTAAAACGCTGCTAACTTCAGCCACGGCACTTCCATCTACAAGCATAGATATACCCTTGTGGAGAAAGGGTTCTGCTTCCAGATTTCCTGTATAATTTTGTAGCGCCAAAATACCATTGCGCCGGGCTTCGTAACTGAGCTGTAACATTTGGATTGCTGCGTCCTTTGGTTTCCGTACAGTTCTAACAAAAGATTTCCCAGCAGCTGCCAGTGTTCTGACCATTTCACCAAATGAGAAACAAACAGTTGTCACAGCAAAGGTTCCTCCAAACACTATTAATATTGATTGAAGGTTTATAAATTGCTTTGGGGAACCACCTAATATGATTGCAGCGGAAATCAAAGCAAAAGCACCCAACAGACCTAAGACTGTGGCAATATCAAATGCTTTACGGGCGGGGTTAACCTTTATTTGGTCATCAGCCATAAGTTAATCCTAGTGATGATCAGACTTAAAAATTTCGGTCATCGTAATCCCAAGTTTATCCTCTAGAACCACGACCTCTCCACGTGCTACAAGCCGATTATTTACATAAATATCTATAGCTTCTCCTACTTTTCTATCTAATTCGACTACTGCCCCACGTCCTAACCTTAGTAGCTCATTTACTTCCATTGTAGACTTACCCAATACCGCTGATACCTGAACTGGAATATCATAAACAGCTTCCAAATCTTGAGCTGTCCCCACTTCCGGCACTTCTATAGCCTCGACTTCACTGTCGCCACCCTCAGCTTCAGCTGTTCCATCAGTGGCATTATCTATTTCTTCAAGCTCTACCTCTTCATCACCCATAGCCATCTCCTAATTTTGGCATTTTTTCTAACTTCCTAACTTTCTGTATCCTTACTTCCCTCCAGGTATTTAACATCGGTCTCTATGACTTCACTTTTGCCCCCTGGATTTTGTATTGTCTCCTCGCCCACATTGTCATCTTCAGTGTTATCAGAGTCTTCAACTTGAGTTGCATCGAACCCCCGCTTATCCATCTCTTCCGTTTCAGTAATAGCAGCTATTGCAGCTTTAAACTTTTGATCAATTTCAGAAATTATTGTCTCTGGGTCACGTTTGGCTCCCCCCCCTTTCCACTCAAGCTTGCACTCTCCAGTATTTATTTCCTGTGAACTTTTAACAATTACCTCACCTGAATAACTTCTATTTTCCTTAAATTTATTTATGTGCTCGCTAAATTTTTCTGCAAGGTTATCATTGACGCTTATAACTATTTGCGGTTGTTCCGATAAATTTGACAAAATCGATTCGGAAAAACCCACGACTTCGTTCATTTCAATAAATGATCCCGTTACAGGATATATTCTTTGGTGCACAGAATTAATCAAAGATAAAGTTTCTGACTCTAATTGACGATTAAACTCTAGTTGCTTTGCCTCTAGTTCTGAGAATTGGTCAAATATCAAATTCAAAATCTCAATAATTTTTACATCAAGTTTTTCCTGGGCCTCAACTGCTGCAACTTCTTTTCCGTTTTCAAACCCTGATTGCCTAGCTATTTCTATATCGGCCTCGCTAAAAGTTTCGGGTTCCAGTTCAATAGTCTGGACATCCATCTCCAAATCCGCTGGTTTTTCATCAACTTCCGATATGTTAATATTGTGCTTTGGATCATCAAAATCTAGATCAAACCGGAATGTTTTTAGTGCTGCCATAAATTGTTCTTTTCACTTTTAGAAAATTAATTCGTCATCTTCATTAGCTGAAGCAATATATATTTCACCAGAAACCGCTAATTCCTTTGCAATACTTATTATTTCATTCTGAGCAGCTTCCACCTCACTTGCTCTTACCGGTCCTAATGACTCCATATCCTCTTCCATCATTCTACCAGCTCGCTCAGACATATTTGTTAGGAATAAGTCACGAATTTCTTGCGATGTTCCCTTGAGAGCAACTACCAGCCTATCTTGCTCCACCTTCCTCAATAAAGCTTGTATTCCTGCACTATCAATATCTAACATATCCTCAAATGTGAACATTAGACCCTTGATCTTTTCAGCATTTTTTGGGTTATTTTTTTCTAATTCCCCCATCAACCGATTTTCAGTAGACCTATCTAATGAATTAAAAATATCTGCTATACGCTCATGGGAGTCTGGTTGCTTGTTGTCGGATAGATTGTTCATAAATTCCACTCTTAGTGTCTTTTCTATGCCATCTAAAATATCCTTTTGGACTGTATCTATACGCAGCAACCTGCTTACAACATCAAGGGCAAAACCCTCAGGAAGGCGAGCTAGTACTCTTGCAGCATGTTCAGATGTCACTCGAGAGAGAATAACAGCAACTGTTTGAGGGTATTCGCTTTTAAGAAAATTAGCGAGCACCTCTTCGTCAATATTACTAAGCTTATCCCACATAGTTCGGCCTTCTGGCCCTTTTAGATCACCCATGATTTGATCAACTTTTTCCTTCTCTAGAGAAGACAAAAGCAACCTCTCGGTGGAATCAATTGTACCTAGCAAGGAGCCTGTCGATGACATTTGTTCGGTAAATTCTGTTAGCAATCGCTCAACTATCGTTGCATCAATTGTACCCAAGCTTGCCATAACATGTGATAACTCGGTTATTTCTTCATGCTCCATTAAACCCAGTATCGAAGCTGAGTTTTCTGCTCCGAGTGAAAGCATAAGTATTGCCGCTTTGTGGGTCCCACTCAAAGAATCATAGTGTTCTGTATTTTGTGCTACATCCATTACTTAATTAACCCTCTTGATACATCCAATTTCTAATAATTGACAATGCCTCTTCGGGATGTTTTTCAACTATTTCACCCACTTTTTTCACGGAAGAAGCCTTTACCCTTCCCTCAACCCTATCAATATCTATTAATTCTTCGAACTGCTCGGCGTCCTCATCGGGGGCGGCAATAGCTGTAACGCTGGCTGCCTCCTCGAGTAAGCGCTGTTCTGCTTCAGCGGCCACAGCAGGTATTACCTCAAAAGCTCGGGTAAGGAGTGGTTTCACCACTAACAGTATTGCTAAAACCGCTAAAATTAATAAGACAAACATTTCAGCGAAGTCTACTATGTCCTTTTTTTCCAAACCAAAAAATAGGTCCAATGGTTCGTCAAAGTCTGCATCCTCCTCGACAAACCGCATGTTTATAACCTCCACAGTATCTCCCCGATCAGCATTATAGCCAATAGCAGAAGATACCAACTTAGCTAGATTTTCCATTTCTTCGTTGGACCTTTTGCGATATACCCTCTTTCCGTTCGATTCAGCAGCCCACTCACCATCAATTAATACAGCAACTGAAATCCTTTTGATAACGCCGCTCTCTTTAACATGGTTAATGACCTTCTTTGAAATTTCAAAATTTGTAACCTCCTCAGTCCTTGTTTCCGCATTCTTAGATGTAGCACCACCCTCTGCGCCATCCTGAGCGTCTGGTAAATTTTGTTGCACCCCAACAGGCTGCTGCCCCTCTGATTCTTCAGAGGTAGATGACTCTTCAACTGTATTTGATGACCTTAGCACCTGGCCGTCGGGATCAAATTTTTCTTCCGTTGTTGACATTCTGTCAAAATCTAAATCGGCATTGACATTAACCTTTACATTTCCAATACCAACTGATTTCTCTAACAAGCCAGTCAAAGCGTTGGACATACGATTCTCAAAGTTCACCCGCCTACTTACTAAATCATTGGCACGTGCAACCTCTGAATCCGTGTCGTTACCAGAAGCTAGAAGTTTTCCTTTATTGTCTACGACTGAAACTCTGGCGGGATCCAATTCTGGTATTGCTGAAGCTACTAAGTGCTGAATTGCCGCGATTTGTTCACTGGTGAGACTGGCAGCTCCCCTCATTTTTAAAATTACTGAGGCAGTAGCATTTTGCTGATCCCGAGTGAACAATTTTCTTCGTGGCATAACTAAATGAACTCTGGCATTTTTTATGGACTCAATAGAGCGAATTGTCTTAGCAAGTTCTCCCTCCAGAGCTCTAACTAGCTGGACATTTTGCATAAAATTTGTTGTTCCGAGACCATTTCCAGAGTCAAAAATTTCATATCCAACTACACTTCCAAGAGGTAGTCCTTCAGCCGCCATAGACATCCTCAGGGTTCCAACTTGCTCCTCGGGAACAAATAATTGATTTCCCTTCACCTCGTAAGGTATTTTGCGTGATGATAGTTGAGCTATAATTGCTCTTTGGTCGGTATCAGATAAGTCAGAATATAACAATTCCATATTGGCACCTGTCAGACGAGATACCATAAAAATGAAAAAGAAAGCCATAGTAGCTAACATAATGCCTATGACAGCCAGTCTTGCAGTACCAAGACCTTTTACTATTTGTAAAAATGCGCCCACACCAATTTCCTTCTTTTTAAAAGCACTGCTTCTGCAGCTTTGTTAAAGTAATTATTCGAAGGTTTGTAAAAAATTAATGGTTGTTGTGTGAAAAAGTAGTTAACAGTGGGCAATTTTTGCCTATTTATTGGAGAAAAGTTATAAATAACCCAAAAAAACATCAAAAATCTAGTTCCTTTGGCTCTAATAATAGAAATCAAGGGTCAGGTTATGATGACATATTCAACTTAGCTTTTTCCCATCACAAAGAAAATAATTTGGATAAAGCAGAAGAATTATATACTACTTGCTTAGAGATGAACCCCAAAGACCCGTTAATCTTGCATAATTTAGGAGTAATATTCTTGCAGACGGGTCGTTTCGATAATGCTATTCAAAAATTTTACGAAGCAATAAAGTATAAACCTAAATACGTTGATGCATTATGTAATTTAGGTATCGCGCTAAAGCACTCGGGAAAATTAGAAGAAGCTGTTAAGATCTATAATGAAGCCTTAGCGATTGAGACTAATTCCCCAGAAATTTACTCAAATCTGGGTATTCTGCAACAAGAGCTCAACCATTTGGCTGAGGCGCAGACCTCACTTAAAAAGGCAGTTTCATTGGACCCAAAAAGAGCAGATTTTTGGTCTAACCTAGCCATCCTCAATTATAGATTGGGTGAGGTTGAAACAGCCTTGGCGGAATTCACTGAAGCTCTAAAACTAGACCCCGACAACCCAAACTTACTATCAAATTTCGGTAGTATTTTAGTTGAGTTGGGCAAATCACAAGAAGCACTCGCACCATTAAATAGGTCTTTAAACCTAAAAGATAACTCTACTGAAGTGCTCTATAATTTGGGAAAGGCTAATTATAATTTAGCTCAACTGGACAAATCAATTAACTATTACAAATCCGCTATAGCATTTGATCCCGATTTTTCTAAAGCTCACCACAACTTGGCTCATGCATTGTTAGCAAATGGTAATTTAGGCGATGGTTGGAAGGAATATAGCTGGAGATGGGCAGCAAAAGGTCTCTCAGAAAAGCTCAATAGATTTAATCAACCACTTTGGAAAGGTGAAAATATTTCAACTAAGAAAATACTTGTCTGGTCTGAACAGGGAATTGGGGACGAAATACTATTTTCTAGTCTTATACCTAACCTAAAAGAGCTTGCTGCGCACTGTATCTTAGAAGCTAATCCCCGTTTAGTCCCCTTATTTAATCGATCTTTTCCAGGTGTGAAAGTTGTGGAATTTAATAGAGATCAGGATGACCCCACAAATTATAGTGATTTCGACTTTCATATTCCAACAGGAGATTTACCAAAATTGCTAACGCAAAAAATGGGAACAATAAAAACTGCTAATAATTATCTAGTAGCAGATAGTGATAAAAAAGCCGCGTATAGGAAACGTTATGAAACTAAGGACAAATATCTAGTTGGATTATCATGGGCTAGCTCTGCACCAAAAGGCATACCGCTCTCAAGCTTTTCGCCAATCTTCAAGCTTCCAAATATAACCTTAGTCAATCTTCAGTATGGAGAACACAATGACGAAATTCGTTCATGTAAAAATAATTATGGTATAGATGTAATCTCCGACCCAGAAGTAGACCCTTTGACTAGTATGGATGACCATGCAGCGCAAGTAGCTGCCATGGACGCAGTGATTTCAATTCAAAATACTACAATTTATGTATCTGGTGGCCTTGGTATAAAAACTTTTGCTATATTACCGCCGGTTCCTGATTGGCGTTGGCTCGGTAAAACTGACGAAAGTCCATGGCATAATTCGGTATCTCTATACCATCGAACATCTAAGGATTCGAATTTGATCGACAAAGTAATGCAAAGTGTTGCATTAGATTTGGAGAATTTTTTGAATACAAAATAGCTAGACTAAACCCAGGATAATTATTTAATTCTCCTTATAACCACCAGTTTCTGCCCAGGTAGTCCACATTTCTCTATAAGCGTTTTCAACACTTTCTGCGTAGCGTATTCCATCACATAAATTTGATTTGAATACTTTATTCCTCATTTTTTGCCTCATATGATTCAGTTTTTTATAATCTGTAGCTAGCGTTCTTGCACACGTTATATAATCTGATTTATTTTCAACTGCGAGTTCGGGGTAACCCGCATGAGTAACGATAGAACCCGCTACTCTATCAACAAAATGCTTTCCAAGAAGAGAAACTACAGGAACCCCCATACTTAATGACTCAAAAGTAGTCGTGGCTCCGTTAAATGGAAAAGGGTCGAGTGCTATATCTATAAAATCGTATAAAGCTAGATGGGATTGTCTATCGTCTATACTACCCATAAATATAATTCTAGATGCGTTAACATTATATTTTTCAAAACGGCTAACCCATCGTTGCTTCATACTTTCCTCGTCATAATGGTTGAAATACTTAAGCAATAGCTTACTACGAGGCACCGAGCTTAATACATTAGACCAAAGTTCTATGACGGAATCACCCAACTTTTCTGGTTTATTAAAGGACCCGAAAGTAATATAACCTTTAGATAATGCTGGTGTGTCGCTGATTTCTGGAATTCCTTCCTGAATAGGGTACTGATAATAATATGGCAACCGGTATAACTCTTCAGTAAATTTTTCGACTGTATTTTCAGGGTGAAGAATACTATCGGTCAAATAATAATCCATTGACTCTAAACCACTGGTAGCACAATCATGAAAACTCACTTGTATTGGAGCAGGTCTATAGGTGGTTATAATAGGTCGATTTTCATCAAATCTGCCTGCTAGCACCACTAAAATGTCTATCTCGTCTTTCTCTATAATATCAGCGACTTCTTTGTCAGTTTTTTGCATTGTAGAGCACCAATGATCTGCATATCCTTTGCAAAGCTCTGTAATTTCATCTGGAAACTCAACCTGACCATATAAGAATATTTCAAACTGGTCGTGATTATGATTTGCTAATAGGGGCAATACATTCATCGCAACTACGTGAGTTCGAAAATCTGAAGATATGTAGCCCACTTTTATTTTTCTCGTGAGGGACTTATCTCGACTTAGAAAATCTTTATTATCGAATTCTGGCTTATCAAAAGGACCTCGAACCTCTCTATGTATCTCAAATAATTCCTTAGTTGATAATTTGTAATTATTGAGGATTACGAACAGAACACATTTGTGGGAGGCCTCAGACAATGGATTAACTCTCAGGGCCTCAGTGTAATAGTAAGTTGCTTTATCTATATCTCCTATTGATTGATAAGCCGAAGCTATCGCATTCAATGTCTCGGTATCCCTGCGATCTAGTTCGTAGGACCTCATTAGACACTCGATTGCTTCCTCAAAACGGCCACTTTTTCGTAGGGCAATTCCCTTTGAATTCAGTGCCTTGGTTAAGTCTTTGTCATCGCTTAACGTAATGTCATACTGCTCTATTGACTCTTTTAACCTTCCAACAGTCTGATATAAACCAGCCAAACCAATCCGAGCTAAGGAGTGTTTTGGATCTATATTAAGAGCTACCCCATAGCACATTTGGGCCTTAGTGCGGTTTCCCTGCCTCTCACAACTAAAACCTAGCTCAAAGTGAGTACTAGCATTGGTGGGGTCAATTTTGATGTAATCCTCAAAAAGTTTTTCGGCTTCATCATATTTCCTCAATTTACGCTTCATAATTCCCAGATTAAACATAGCCTCCAAGTAATCCGCTTTAATATCTAGGGCTTGTTCATAAATTCCTTCAGCTTCTTCAATCTTGCCTGCAGCATCTAACGCATTACCAAGATTATTAAATGCTTGATAATACTCGGGAGCTAACTTTGTGGATTTCGAAATTAATTTTATTGCCGCCTCAGCATTATCTGAGTCTAGAGCAATCACACCAAGAAAATGAAGTGCAATAGGATGTTCTGGTATAAGTTCTAAAATCCGACGAAATATTGTCTCAGCCTGTGAAAGATCACCCTCCCTATGAAAGCGGTTGGCGATAGAAATGAGTTCATTGGCAGAAAAGCTCGTTTTTTTTAGTGGATTAATTTGGCTGAGGGGTATTGCTGTTCCCAGTCCAGAATTAATATTTCCCACAATAGGTGGCTTGATATTGACTTGCTTACCAGTGTGACCATCCATAATTTTTACACCACGATTATTATTTAGTTAATTAATTTTGATTTCCACAATAAATGGTCTATGGTTAAAGCTAAGTAAAATAATAAAAAAAAGGCCCGGCATAACCGAAGTTACACCGGGCAAGTTGGTGGTGGGCGTGAAACTTATTAACGCTTGACGCGGACTAGTTCATCTAGCATCTCGTCAGCCGTACTGAGTATTTTTGCACTGGCAGAAAATGCTCTTTGCGTCGTTATCATGTTGGTAAATTCTTTAGCTATGTCTACTGTGGACGATTCAAGTACGGAGTTCTGAACCTTACCAGCTCCACCTGTACCACCCGTTCTCAGAAAGAATAGCCCTGAGAAGTCGGTTTGGGTGAAGATATTACCTGTATTTTGCCCTAAGCCCGAAGGATTTGGAAAAGTAGCTATAGGAATCTTAAATACCGGCCGAATGTCCCCATTTTCAAATAACGCAGTCACGAGCCCATCCTCACCTATTGT
>PTLG01000093.1 GCA_002937995.1 Alphaproteobacteria bacterium MarineAlpha3_Bin7
CTGCCCAGGTTGTATTATTAGGATTGGCTTCATGTGACGGACTAGCTTCGGGAGGGGGTTTGCCTATTATAAAACATATTCCTGGACATGGGAGAGCTTTATCGGATAGTCATAAATTTTTACCCGTAGTGTCAGCTTCATTGAAAGAGTTACAACAAACGGATTTCAAAGTATTTAAGAATTTGGGTCATCAGCCGATCGCTATGACCGCTCACATAATTTTTACCTCCATTGACGATGTTTATCCCGCTACAGTTTCAAGCAAAGTAATAAAAGGTATAGTCAGGGAATACATTAACTTCACTGGTCTTTTAATTTCGGATGATATTTCAGATAATATGGTGGCGCTGAGGGGAGGGGTCGCTGAAAGAGCTGAAGCAGCTCTTTCAGCTGGTTGTGATGTAGTCCTTCACTGTAATGGAAATATAAAAGATATCCCTGATTTAATTTCTGGAGCCAGAGAGATGTCCGATATTTCCCTTGACCGTTGGTCCCGCGCATTAAAAACCTTAAATCCTGTGACACCAATTAATACTGAGTTGTTAGCTGACGAATTAAATTCTCTAATAGAGGGCTTTGAAAATATTAATTAGCTCAGATATTAATTTTCACGCGATTCTCGTGTTTCAGAGAATTCTATAACAAAAACCCAGCAGCAACTATTCTATATTCAGTAAGATATTTTCCAGATGTTTTAGTTTCTCTATATTTTTCAATTACTTAAATTCAATTTTAAATGCTAAATTTCTCTCGGATAAAAAGATCATATTTTCAGTGTTTTAACACTCTGAAACGTTACAATTATCGCGAGTCCAGATATTAAATATTGAGTTTTAGTTAAACTATTGTTTGAAAAGTTTTTGGAAAATTAACATTTGAGTAACAATGAAAAATTAATCGCTAGTATCACTAGCTTCGAGGGCGAAAATGAAGAAAGGGAAAATCCCCAGCAGCTCTTGCTAGATCTTGGAGGTTTTGAGGGCCCTATTGATGCATTGCTGGAGTTGGCTAAACAACAAAAGGTTGACCTAATTCAGATCTCGATTTTGGAATTAGCGGACCAATATCTCCTTTGGGTTAGAAAGTTAAGTCTAGCAAATGTTGAGCTAGCTGCAGATTATTTGGTTATGGCTGCGTGGCTGGCCTTTATGAAGTCTAGGTTGCTACTTCCAGAGACTGACGGCGAAGAGGAGCCTACAGGAGAAGAGATGGCATCAGCGCTTCGTTTCCAATTAAAACGGCTGGAGAAAATCAGATCGCTTGGTTTTTCTTTGTTTGATAGATTTCAATTAGGGCAAGACTTTTTTACTCGCGGAGACCCTGAGGATTTTGGTTATTTGAATAATACTACTTATGATATAGAACTGAATGATTTAATTTTAGCTTATGGGGAATATAGTGAGAGAAGGGACATCCAGGTACTTAGGATACAACCCTCTGATCTTTACTCCACACAGGATGCAATTGGATGGTTTTCGAGGGCCTTGGTGGGAAATTTCTCGGGCTGGGAAAACTTTCACGGTTTTTTACCTACTGACAAAAGGAGTGGTATAATAGGAAAGTCTATGCTGGCGTCAGCCATGACCGCAATGCTTCAATTAACTAAAGATGGTAAGATTGATATTCAACAAAGGCAAAACTTCAGCGACATTTATATAAGACCTTCTGATACTAAATAATTTGTTTAGGTAATAGATAATATGGATAAGAATTTAAGACTATTAGAGGCATTATTATTTGCTTCACAAAAACCAATATCTGAAAAACAATTAGTTGATCGCCTTCCTAACGATGCGGACATATCCAAATTAATTTCTGTTTTAAAGGATATTTATGATGGTCATGGTATCAACTTGGTACAAGTAGGTAGCGGGTGGGCTTTTAGGACGGCGCCTGAATTAGGAAGTCACCTAGTTTTGGAGAGGGATGTTCGAAGGAAATTGTCAAGAGCTGCTGTAGAAACATTATCTATTATTGCATATTACCAGCCAATAACCAGAGCAGAGATAGAAGAAATTAGAGGTGTAACTGTCAGTAAAGGTACAATCGATGTCTTATTTGAGGCGCACTGGATTGGGCCTAAAGGAAGACGAAGAAGTCCAGGTAGACCTGTTACATGGGGTACTACAGAGCAATTTCTTGATCATTTCGGTATTAGTAGGTTGGATGATTTGCCGGGTGTAGATGAACTAAAGGCAGCCGGATTACTGACTAAAAAGCCTGCGATACAAAACCTCGGGACGTTTTCTGATAATAGTTTGGAAGAGGAGTTGAATTTTGTTGACGAAGACGAGAGCAAGTTAACTATTCAATCTTTGGACTCGGGTGCAGTGGACTGAGTGGTCACAGAAAATGGGTGTTGATCTGGTCGCAGAGGTAAAAAAAATTGAACTATCATATTTTTGTAACTGTCTGGGGTAGAGAGTATGTTGATAAGTTCCTACAATATTCTCTTACTAGCCAATTATTACCAAAAAATCTTAGAGAATTAAGTCAGTATGCCGAAATAGTCTACAGAATCTATACTGATAAGGATTCTCATAGTTACTTTTACCCCGACATTCTCAAGCTTGAAAAATTTGCAAAGATAGAGTTTGTCTTTTATGAGGAATTGTCTTTTAAGGGCGCAAACCTCTTAGAGGTTATAAAAAATTCGGACCCAACTATAGTCAAACATAATGTTCAACGCTTAACTAGCAAGCACCATATGGATATTGCGAGTTCTTTACAGGATACCGCTGTAATACTTTTGGATTCTGATTTCATATTTTCAGATGGCTCGTTCCTTCATTTGCATGAAGTACGAAAATCTGGAAAAAAAGGTTATGCGGCTATGTTTTTAAGGTTGCATCAGGAAAAAGCTGTTGGTGAATTAGACTTAAAGCTTCCAGATTTTCTAAGTTCTAGAGATTTAGTGAAGATAGCTTTAGATTGTATGCACCCCATTACTCAGTCGATGTTAGTTGGCGCCAAACGGCCAACAGCCTATCCCAGCCAAATCAATTGGTCAGTGGGAGGTAAGGGTATAATCGGAACAACGCCGTTTCCGCACCCTTTAATGTTAGTAATGGAATCTGCTGCACCACATTTTTTTAGTACAATGGACTATGAATTAATATTAAAAGCAATATCCGAGAGTAAAGAAATTTTTTATTGTACGTCGTCAGAGGACTTAATGTTGTGCAAGATGAGCCCAGAAACCTATGGCGCAGAAATCCCGATTATTTCAGAGCAAAGTGTAAAAACGTTGGCAAATTTTATTTTGGAAAATACTAATGTTAGACATAGTTATTTTATGAAACAGCCAGTGAAATTTTTTGCAAAAAGATCTCTTGCTGAATTTGCAGAAAAAGAGCATTTAATTAGAGATTATATTGAAGAGGTCTATTTTTTAGTAGAAAACCTTCTTTCAGAGATTGGGACAGATGACGTCGAAAAAATATTGAAGATCAAGTCATATCTTGGTGAGATTGAGGAATTTTTATCTCCCCAGACACATAATCTGATCAAGAAATATTTGTGAGTTATCTAAATTTCCGATGGCAAAATATTAAAGTAGCTTAAAAGTAATGAAGGCCAAATATTCAAAAATATTTTGAATGGTTGCGATTTTTTGAATTATTGCTATCTTTTTTTATTATGACATGTTGTAGTCACCAATAATGTAATTTTGTGAGAGTAGTTTTATGGGTATAGGCGGTATATGGCAATGGGTAGTCGTTCTAGCAATAGTTTTGATATTATTTGGTGGGCGAGGCAAGATTTCCCAGCTAATGGGTGATTTTGGCAGGGGGCTCCGTTCGTTTAAAAAGGGAGTAAAAGAAGACCCAAAAATAATTGATGCAGATGAGGACTCTAGCGTTGTTGAGTCTAGTTCTACAGAAGAAGTCCCAAATAAAGATAAAGGCTAAATACTTTAAAGCCCAATTTTGCTGGGGCCATAAATCCTCTTTTATAGGTGAAAACAGCTATGTTTGATATTGGCTGGCCAGAATTATTTGTGATTGGTGTGATTGTTTTGCTTGTGGTTGGACCAAAGGACCTTCCAGGAGTGATAAAAAATGTGGGTTCTTGGGTTAGCAAGGCTCGTGCTATTACGCGCGAGTTTACTGGGCATTTAGATGAGATGGTCAGAGAGTCTGAGTTAAATAGCATTCAAGAAGATATAGAGAAAGTGGGAGAGAATAGCATAGGTTCTTTCTTGGAAAGTGAAGAGATGTCACAAGACTTATTAGTATCTGAAGACTTAGATAGTAGCACTGATATAGTTGAGCCAAGTGAAACTGGTGAAGATAATATTAAAACTAGTGGTCAAAGTGACTCAACAAAAGAACGTAATCAGACGATTTCACCAGGCAAAGTTGATGACAAAAATTAGCAGACGCTATGTGTTTATCAAAAGGAGAGATTTGGGAAATTGAGTGAAAAAAATAAGATGCCCTTGCTAGAGCACATAAAAGAACTCAGAGACAGGCTCATTAAGTCTGTGGTTGCTATACTTATTTTGTTTTTTGTGTTTTTCTCAGTAAAAGAGCATATATATGGATTTTTGGTACAACCACTTGCTAATGTGCTTGTGGAGAGTGGTGAAAATCGAAGAATGATTTTTACTGCTCTCCATGAAGCTTTTTTTACTTATATTAAAGTAAGTTTTTGGACAGCACTTTTCGTAGGTTTTCCATTTGTAGCACTCCAATTTTGGAGATTTGTTGCGCCCGGTTTGTATCTCAAAGAAAAAAGAGCATTGCTACCTTATTTAGTAATTTCGCCAATACTTTTTTTTCTTGGCGGTGCATTGGTTTATTATTTTATATTTCCTCTAGCTTGGAAATTTTTTATAAGCTTTGAAGCGCAAGGTACCGCAAGTTCATTAGCTGTCCAATTAGAACCAAAGGTAAATGAGTATCTGTCATTGGTAATGCGGCTTATATTTGCATTTGGTCTTAGCTTTCAATTACCGGTGGTGTTAACTTTATTGGCGAGAGCGGGTCTCACTTCATCTAAAGGCCTGGCACGAAAACGTAAATATGCAATAGTATTTTCTTTTATTGGTGCGGCTATAATTACACCCCCAGATGTAATAAGTCAGGTGGGTTTAGCTATACCTATTATTATACTTTATGAGATATCAATCTTTGCAGTGCGGATAGTCGAAAAGAAAAGACAAAAAGAGGACGCGACAGCTGAGGAAGAACTGTCAAATGATAAGGATTTGCATACAACTTAAACATTTTTGAAATATTAACCAAATTAAGGTCTCTTATATTTCTTAATATATTATTTCCAACAATTTCTATGTATGAGAACTACATGTTTGACATAAAGTGGATTAGAGAAAATCCTGAAAAATTTGATTTGGGTCTAGAAAATAGAGGCTCAACGCCATGCTCTGCTGATTTAATTGAGATTGACGGCAGGCGACGCAAACATTTAAGCCAAGCCCAACAATTACAGGAAAAGAGAAATAGGCTATCCCAATTCATTGGTGAAGCTAGAACATCTGGAGGGGATGTTAGTTCTGAAATTAGAGAGCTTTCTGGTTCAAAAAAAGAACAGGTGGAAGAGGAAAAAAGAGCTAAGTTAGCGAATGAGGAGCTTCAAGATTTGCTGTCCAAATTACCCAATTTGGCTCTTGAGGACGTTCCGGTTGGAGAGAGTGAACAAGATAACGTTGAAATTTCCTCTTGGGGTGAAATAAATGACTTTAAATTTAGACCCAAAGATCATGTTGATTTAGGCGTTGAACTCGGAATGATGGATTTTGAGACCGTAGCCAAGATTTCTGGGGCACGCTTTACCATACTTACAGACCGCTTAGCTATGCTAGAGCGCGCACTTGGATCTTTCATGTTAGACTTGCATATAAAACATCATGGTTACACCGAGGTTAGTCCGCCTGTTTTGGTTAAAGGGCATTCTCTTTTGGGTACTGGCCAACTTCCAAAATTTAAAGGAGATTTGTTCCATACTGAAGATGACTATTATCTCATCCCTACTGCTGAGGTTCCACTTACTAATACTACAAGAGAAACTATAGTTGATGAAGAAAAGTTGCCTATTCGCTTAACAGCTCTCACTCATTGTTTTAGATCTGAAGCCGGAGCAGCTGGAAGAGATACCCGTGGGATGATAAGACAACATCAATTTTCTAAAGTAGAACTAGTTAGTATAACCACTGAAAAGGACTCAGGGTCTGAATTAGAAAGAATGACCGATTGTGCTGAGGAGGTTTTAAAGCAGTTAGGTTTACCGTTTAGGCGTGTTTTGCTGTCAACGGGTGATATGGGGTTCAGCGCTATGAAGACTTATGATATTGAGGTTTGGTTACCTGGCCAAAATAATGGAGAAGGACAATACAGAGAAATTTCCTCTTGTTCTACATGTGGTGATTTTCAGGCTATGAGAATGAAGTCTCGTTATAAAAGCAAAAATAAGAAAGGAACTAATTTCGTTCATACACTCAATGGTTCTGGTGTGGCAGTAGGAAGGGCTTTAGTAGCTGTTTTAGAAAATTATCAAGAAAGTGATGGTTCAGTTCGTGTGCCTGATGTTTTGATTCCATATATGAACGGCCTGAAATTAATTTCCAGCTCGTCATAATATTTCATATGAAAGAACAGTTAAATTCTCTAAGAGTGCTATTAACAAATGATGATGGAATCAGCGCCTCAGGCTTGGTTTTGTTGGAAGAGTTGCTTGGGCCGTTAGTAAACGAGTTATGGGTAGTTGCTCCCCAAACAGATCAAAGTGGGACCAGTCACTCTCTTACACTTCGACAACCACTTAGAGTAAGAGAAATGGGCAGCAAACGTTTTTCCGTATCGGGCACTCCCGCTGATTGTGTTTTACTTGCCGTTAACCAAATAATGAAAGACTGTAAGCCTGATTTGGTTATTTCTGGAATTAATAGGGGGAAAAACGTCGGTGAGGATGTAAATTATTCAGGTACAATAGCAGCGGCTAAAGAAGCATCTGCTTTTGGTATTCCTGCGATTGCTTTAAGTCAAGTAATTGATCCTGTCGATTATTTCTCGGAAAACAAGGAGGTTGATCTAATTTATTCTGCGTCAAAGACACATTGCGTAGACCTTATTCAAGACCTGCTTACTATCAGTTGGCCAGCAAATGCTGTTATGAGCATTAATTTTCCATTAGTTAGCGATGGAGTTGTAAAGGGAGTTGCCGTCACACATGGTAATTGGAGAAAAAGAGGTGATAAAATAATTACAAACCAAGATGGAAGAGGGCAGCCATATTTTTGGATAGGCCCAAGAGAAGAAGTTGATAAAAATAAGGGGGGAAGCGATTTAGAAGCATTGGAAAGTTCGGTAATTTCTGTAACGCCTTTATCCTTAGAAGTCGTTGAACAAGATGTGCTACAAAACTTACAAGAGTCATTAAACATAAAAAAAACTAGATTGAGGTGGTCGTGAATTTTGATAGCCGCAGAGTTCAGCTTGTTTTAGCCCTGCGCAAAGCTGGTATTACCGACTCAAAAGTAATGGCAGTTATGGAGTCTATCCCCAGAAATATATTTTTAGCACCCATCTTGGTAAAACATGCTTATGAAGACGTAGCCTTACCCATAGGTTTTGAGCAGACGCTAAGTCAGCCAGGTGTAGTAGGTATAATGACACAGGCTTTGGATGTTACAGACCGAATGAAAGTTTTAGAGGTTGGAACAGGGTCTGGCTATCAAACGGTTGTATTATCTAGGTTAGTTAGAAGGGTTTACACGATAGAGAGGCATAGGGAGCTTCTGGAAAAAGCAGAAAAGAGATTCAAAGAATTGAAAATTAGTAATATTACAGCAAAGTATGGCGATGGCACCTTTGGTTGGAAGGCGCAAGAGCCATTTGATAGAATAATGGTTACAGCAGCCTCCTTGGATATCCCGCCGATTTTAGCAGATCAGCTATCAATAGGAGGAATTATGGTGGTTCCGATAGGACAAACTTCTGATCTCCAATCGATTTTGAAAGTTAAGCGGACTGAAGATGGCTTTGAAACAGAGGAAATAAGAGAAGTAAGTTTTGTTCCACTCATACCGGCAGAGGTATGATACCAAAATGCGGAGGCTCTATTATTTGTCTCTTGTTTTAGTTTTTTTTATATCAAATTGTGGTGGGCTGGAATGGCCTCCAGAAAGTTCTTCCAGTTCAAAATTAAAAACTCCGAAAAAATATAGTTATATTATGGAAAGGGGTAGTATCAAGAAAAGAGTAGATGTCGTTAAAGGGACAAAGATTCATATAGTTAAAAAGGGTGAGACATTAACTCGCATTTCAGTGATCCACGGTGTAAGTATTTATAAGCTAGCGATTTGTAACCGAATTGAGCCTCCCTTTCTAATATTTCCAAATCAAAAAATTTATACTGGATGTAAACTTCGTACGCCAATGGGGCTCTTGATAAATAAGAAAAATAATAGCCTAGATAGTAATTCGCGGTTATCTAGATCTAAAGTTAGAAATAAGAAAATTCCCAGAAAAGGTATGGCAGTATTAGGAAAAGAAAAAATAACTTTAACCGAAGCAATTTCAGTTCGACGGGATTTTGTGTGGCCTCTAAAAGGAAGAGTACTCTCAGGATTTGGTAAGAAGGCAAAGGGGCTAAGGAATGATGGCATTAATATAGCTGCACCAAAAGGGACACCCGTAAAAGCAACTGGTGGGGGTGTAGTGGCATACGCTGGGAATGAGTTAAGAGGTTTTGGTAATTTGCTTCTTATCAAGCATAAAGGTGGGTGGGTTAGCGCCTATGCCCATAATGATAGTATACTAGTAGAGCGGGGCGCAGAAGTAGCAAAGGGGCAGAGAGTTGCTACAGTCGGTTCAACAGGAAATGTATCCATCCCTCAATTGCATTTTGAATTGAGAAAGAAAAACCAGGCAATAAACCCTATATCAAAATTAACTAAGATTAATTAGGTTCAAATTAAAAAAGATAGTTATATAGGCAGATTTATGTTTTCGGCAGGCGCTCTTAGTTAATTTTTTTCCCCTGTTTGCCAGCAAGGTCCTGGATAAATTGCCAAGCTACTCGTCCTGACCTTGAGCCTCTAGTCATTGACCATTCTAGAGCTTGGCTTTTTAAATCAGTATGGTCTATCACCAAATTATATTTTTTTGCATAGGAATCCACAATTTCAAAGTAAGTTTCTTGATTTATTGGATGAAACCCAAGCCATAGACCAAAACGATCGGAGAGAGAGACTTTTTCTTCAACTGATTCGGAAGTATGAATAGCACTTGACCGCTCATTTTCTATCATATCTCTTGGCATTAGGTGTCTACGATTAGAAGTAGCATAAAAAATAACATTTTCGGGCCTACCCTCTATACCCCCCTCTAAAACAGCTTTCAGAGATTTAAATTCAGTATCTTTATCTTCAAACGATAAATCGTCGCAAAATAGAATGAAGCGTTTCTTATTATTTTTAAGTCTATCTAAGAGAGCTGGAAGTGAGTTGATATCTTCCCGGAAAATTTCAACCAGTATTATTGAAAATTTAGTATTTTCGTTGATATTACCGTGTATAGCTTTTATTAAGGAGCTTTTTCCAGTTCCTCTAGCCCCCCACAATAAAGCATTGTTGGCCGGTAAACCCTGTGCAAATTGCTTTGTATTATCGTAAAGAATTTGCGTTTGTTGTTCTAGGCCCTTTAGGAGAGTTAGGTCCAATCTGCTAACGTTTTTAATAGCTTTTAGATGATTTAATTCCTTATCCCAAACATCAGCGGTGCTATCCATCTTTTGTTCTACGATG
>PTLG01000094.1 GCA_002937995.1 Alphaproteobacteria bacterium MarineAlpha3_Bin7
CAGCAGGTATCATTAATACGTCTTCGGTGTTTGGACCCATTTTCGGGTCAGCATACCAACCTTGTTCTCTAATCCAATTCGCTAATAATTTGGCAGTCATAGCGGCCCGCCCATATTGATCAATGACTTCACTATAAGTGTCCTCGTGAGGAGCTTTACTCAAATTTTCATAATCATGGGCAAAAGCTAAAACAATTGCCCACCTTCCCCTTGGCTGTGGTCGATCACAAAATGTCCACTCCGGTCGGTATAGGCAAACACCTACTTCCTCGGCACCTATCTGACGTGACTGACTTACAATTAGTTCTTTCCACTTCTCAGATGTTTTTTCAACTTGAACATCGGCAATATCACTCAAAGGGATGTTAATGCGCTCTTCCCTGAGCTTTCTGGATTTACTAATCTTTTTTCCGACTTTAAGTTTGTAAAAATATTGAAGAATATCCCCGTGCTCTATAGAGTCATCAACTCTCCAAAAGACGGGTTGGGGAGCGCTCCAATCCGCCTCATTTAAACCGTTAATGGCGTTCCCAGAAACTTTCGGCAATAAATTGGATACCCTTGAGTCTGGTGTCCACTCTTCAATACTTGATTTAATTTTTCCCATTTTCTCCCTCAGGAGATTAATAGTAGGTCAATTTATTTTAGTAATCTAGAGAATAATTAATATGGTAATTAAGTTAATAAGGGCTGGGAAGAAGAAAGAGGTATGAACAGTTCCCCCTATACCTCCGCAATAAACTTATGCCATGAATCCCATTTGTTACTCAGTAGTATCATTTAATATTCTCCAAAAGACCCATTTCCTGTGACATTAAAAGAATAGAGTCACCGTTATTAAATGCTAATGGAGTTAATACCTCATAAATTAACTTTACATCACAATATTGGCACAAGAGGTCTCTAGACCTCTCATCCTTAATACTATCGGAAAGAGGAATGGATCTATCAAATGAAACGCCTTCTGCTCTCCATACCAGCTGATCATCTATAAATAAATAATCAATATTTGTCCTACGAAAGCTTCTAAGTGCATCTTCAGGAGTTTCCACAATTGGCTCTCCATTATCGTTAAATGAGGTATTAATAATACAATAGACACCTGTTTCTTCACCAAAGGCGTCTATTAAATCATAGTAGTCTTTATTCTGACTCTGGGTCACCGTTTGAGGTCGACAACTTCCATCTACATGGGTTACCGCGGGTATTAATTTTCTAAATTCAGGCCTCACTGGGGCAGCTATATTCATATAAGGACCTGGAAACGGCATTTCAAAATAAGTATTTGCTTCCGTCTCGATTACTGAAGGAGCAAAAGGGCGAAAACCCTCGCGATGTTTCACACTGCTGTTTAATATAGACGTCATCTCTGGTCGCCGAGGGTCAGCCAAAATACTTCTATTACCAAGTGCCCGGGGACCATACTCTGATTTACCAGCATAACGAGCAACAATATTTCCCTGGGAAATCAGTTTTGCCACTTCTTGGTTAGATGATTTTTTACTATTTAAATTGCCGTTTTTGAGGGTTTCTGAAAGATTCCTCGTGTCATGATTTTTACCCAAATAGCAGCCATCAAGCACCTTTCTTTTTTTGCCACCCTCCAAATAATAACCAAACAATGCACAACCAAGAGCAATACCTTCATCCGAACTAGCAGGCTGCACGAAAATATTATCTACAAGTCCAGCATCTATTATCTTTCGATTTGTAATACATGAAAGAGCAACACCACCAGCATAAGCTAGGTTTTTGCTCTTACACTTTCTTATCGCTGACTCTGCTATGAACAGAACGTCCTCTTCCAATACTTGCTGAGACTGCCTTGCTAGATTTACCCAAAATTTGGAGACTAAACCGTCTTCCTGCTCAGCGCCTACTATCTCGTCAAAAGTTGGTACATTTTTTCGTATCCATTCAATTGTAGGCCTATAATTAATTAATACGTCTTGATGTCTATTATCTGGTAACGGATAAATATCTTTTTTATCAAATTCGTGACTGAATGAGGCTAAAGCCATAGTCTTTCCAGCATCAAAACAGCTAAATCCGAGTTTCGTAGTTACAAAATTATAAAGAGGACCTGTTCCCGAAACATTAGCCAATTCACTGGGTGCGCCATTAACCCACGATTCGTTATATCCATTCATATCAATTATCTCTAAGCAATTACCCCTACCAGAAAAGACACCCAAACCACCATCTACAACTAGCACCGTAGCCTCACTAAATGGAGATAAATAATAAGCACTGGCTGCATGGGCAGCTAGATGACTACAATATTGCACTTTCGTTTTACCAAAATCTAAGAGACTATGAATTACCTGATTAAAGGCAGGTACGGTATCGCAATCCTTATCGTATTCCGAAGGAAGGCTTTTAGAGAGATTTCTTCTGTTTTGGCTATCATGTAAATCGAAATAAATTGCATCTACTTCCCGCAGGTTTTTTAAACCTAAAGCACTCAGACAATAATCAATTGATAGAAATGGATAACGCCAACTGTGTTTAATTCGGTTCAATCTAGCTTCTGCTATTGCGACTATTTCTAAATCGCTTCCATTATCAGCAACGATAGCAGCGCCTGTATCGTGACCAAAAGCTTTAATACCCATAACTATCATGATTTATCTTTACTAAGAATTTTACTGGGACTTAATCAAGTTATTTTTACCTTAGGTGTCGATGATTCGTAAAGAGATCATCGCGATCTTTATTCTTATCAGATTTTTCCAATATTAAGTATCATACAACTCTTCAAATGCTTTTTTAACTGCAAAAGCCCAGTTCCTCTATTTTACTTTTAGTGAAAAAATTTTAGATATATATATAAGGATAGCATAAACGCCCAGGAGAGAAAAGTGGTTACAAAGACAGCTTTAGTTACCGGTGCTGCTAGTGGCATTGGATTGGCATGTACAAAGTTATTATTGGAACAAGGAACTAAAGTTGCCGCCTTTGATATACAGGGCCAAAAACTTCGAGAACAATTTCCTGGTTCTAATAAAAATCTCCTATCTTTGATAGGAGATTTCTCAAAGCAAGAAGATTGCTTTGGGGCTATTGATGACACTCTCACACACTTTGGAGAACTAGACGCTGTCTTGCACTGGGGAGCCGCCCACTCATCCGCTCGCTGGAATGAATTAACCGCCGAGGAGTGCAACAGAGTACTTCAAGTAAACGTAACCGGCTCAATACTAATAGCTCAATCGGCTGCTAATGTGATGGAAAAGCAAGGTAGCGGCAGCATAGTTCTTTGTACATCCACATCAGTATTACAGGGCGTAACTGGCGGAGAAGGGCAAGGCGGGCCTGCATATGTTGCCTCAAAAGGTGCAATAATAGCCCTAACACGTTCTCTGGCTCGAGCCCTCGGCCCAAAAGGTGTTAGGGTAAACGCAGTCAGCCCGGGGATAACTGAGACGGAGATGATAGCGGGTTATACAGATGAGCAACGAAAAAACATGAAGGCCCGATTCCCATTAGGACGGTTTGCTGCCCCGGAGGAAATAGCCCACGCCGGAATTTACCTCACCTCAGAGAAAGCTAGTTTTATGACCGGCGAGGTTATGCATGTTAATGGCGGATCAAATTTTGGATGATAGATATTTCGTTCTAATAGTGTACCTAGACTTCTAAATTTCCGCCTACGTCGCCTAGGCTATATTTTGCAACCTCTTTATAACGATCAGATATAGCTGCCAATTCGGAAACAGAGATAATATCTTCAATATTTTTAAAAGGCTCACCATTTGTCAACAAATCTACATGTTCGATAATGTAGTCTGGTGGTTGCGTCCTATTGGTCAGAACAATCTCGTTTACGTCCTTGAGCCTTTGGTGCTCGTATGTTTGGAGAGCAACTTTAGGGTTCTCATTACTGGAGATCAAACCAGCTAATATCGAAGCATCTAGAATCGCTTGTGCGCCTCCATTTCCACCTCGAGGATACATCGGGTGCGCGGCATCACCCATAAGCGCAACTCGCTCAAAACTCCACCTGCTAACCGGATCGCGATCAACCATAGGATACTCAAGTATAAAATTTGCATTCTTTATCAACTCTGGTACATCAAGCCAGTCAAAAGTCCAATCCTGATAGACTCCAATAAAATCCTCAATATGTCCATGTGTACCCCAATCATTCTGCTTAAAACCTTCTCTTGGTTGCTCTGCCACCCAATTTATTAATTGAGTCCCATCTTCGAATTGCCGAATGGGATAAATCATCATCTTTCCCTTAGCCACTGTGCCAATTCTTGTTACACTTGCACCGGATAGAAAAGGCCTGCGCCGGGTAACGCCTCGCCACATGTTAATTCCACCAAATTGAGGAGCAGGTTCATCTGGATAAAACTGCCGTCTTATTGCGGAGTGAAAGCCATCTGCAGCAATTAGAATACTCCCCTCTCGGGTTACTCCATTTTCAAAGTGGGCTCTAACTGAATACTTTGTTTGCTCAACCTCTAAACAAGGGTGATCCAGATATACAGCCTGAGGCCCAAGTCTATCTAATACCGCTTCTAGCAGCACTTGGTGTAGGTCAGCGCGATGTATTGAAAAATGAGGATAATCATAACCAGCATATCTACCACAAGGTTCCACAAAAATTTTTTGCCCGTGCCGATTATAATAAACAAACTCCCGGGCTTCTATTCCAAAAGATCGTAATTCGTTTTCTAAACCTAAAGCAGATAGCTCTCTAAGTGCATGAGGGAGCAGGTTTATTCCAACACCAAGTGGTTTAAAGTCAGGTACAGACTCAAAAATAGAACAAGCTATCCCTTCTGCATGAAGCGAGAGTGCCAGAGTAAGTCCGCCGATACCCCCCCCTACGATTAGTATTTCAGATTTAGAATTATCCATTGGACCAATAATTTTCTTTCAAGATATTTTTAAAACAATATTGAACCAACAATATTAAGATGTTGTTTTTTCTAAGTATAAAACAAAAAGTACAGGGTCACACAACCAATTAACCCAAAGATACCCATCAAATTCTGAAACATTCCCTGTAATTTTTTGCCAAGATTTTTATTAAAAAAACTCACGAATAATATAAATACACCTGCTCCTACGCCCCCAATCAAAATAAAACCGCACAAACCAAAAACTAAAAGCGCCTCTAGAAATTCTGCCATAAAGTTTGTTTAAGCCCAAAAACTGCGTACTGCAACCTGCTATTGTTTCTAACAATAAAAGTAAAATAACAACAAAATGGAAATTTTTAGATTACTTCGACACTATACTGTATTTGCATACCAGTATTGACCTAAAAACAGGCGGAAAAGTGCATACCTCTGTTGTCAAAAGAGCAATACCAAAATTTTTGGGATAGGTATATATCACAGTCTGAGAACAGGGATTCCACGTTTTTAACAGGAGTTATAATATGAGCATGAGTGGATATATTGGGGACTTTGTTAGCCCCACACCTTCAAAGGCAGACCCGGGTAAAAGCCTCAGCATTATGAAGCTAGTTATGAAAGTATCTAACTTGATAATTCGTTGGTTAGATAAGAGAACTAACAATTCATACAGGGCATGGATAAAGCACAATAGAAACACGTATATAGATTATATCTAAGCATCCCTAAATTCCTATTGTTGATAACCCTCCTATATGGCAAGTTTACCTGCTGAGGGTTATCACTAAGGGAAATTAGAAAATTACCAAAATCATCAAATTTGAAGATGTAGAACTAGAATTTGGATCGGAACCAATTTACGACCGTATTTCCTTTGATGTAGAGCCAGAGGAGTTTGTAGCTATATTGGGACCATCTGGCTGTGGGAAATCTACTTCACTTAGAATTATAGGCGGCCTGTTAGAGGTGACATCCGGGACCGTCACGGTAGATGGCAGACAGCCCAAAGATGCATGGGATGATCTTGCATACGTATTTCAGTCTTCGCGTCTAGTACCATGGCGAAACGCATTGAAAAATGTTACGCTTGGTATGGAAATGCGTTCTAATGATCTAAAAAAGTCAGAGATGATAGAACGCTCACAAGAGCTCCTTAATATGGTCGGCCTTCAAAAAGATATGAAGAAATTCCCGTCAATGCTATCAGGAGGTGAACGTCAGCGCGTTGCCATAGCTAGGGCCCTAGCCGTAGATCCAAAAATAATATTGATGGATGAACCCTTCGCCGCCTTGGACCTCAACACCAGACAGCGACTAAGATCCGAGCTAATTTCTATTTGGAACCAAACAAAGAAAACAATTATATTTGTAACACACGATATAGATGAAGCTTTGTTACTTGCAGATCGTATCGTTTTGTTGTCTGATAAACCTACGCGAGTTATACAGACTATTGAGGTAAAGGATGAACGACCCAGAATAATTGAGCAATCTGATGTTTTGCGTTCTTACCGAAATAATCTAACTGATCTTTTCAAAAAATTGGAAAACACAGATCAAAAAGTATCTAACTAAAAAAAGGAGAGAAAAAAATGAAACGTCTTGTTACCTCATTTATGCTGATAGCTTTAGTAGCCTTACCCGGCACTGCTTATACCAAAGAAAAAATTACTTACGCCCATCTAATTGACCCATCCCTTGAGGGGCTTCTTTATGCCATCAAGAATAATATCGTAAAATCAAAAACTGTCGAAGTAGATGCAAAAGCGTTGGCGATACCTGCTCTTATTCAATCGACACCCACCAAACGTTTTGATGTAATTATGAATGCAGTTATGGCTATTCCACTGGCTAAAAAGAGAGGGCTAGACCTAGTCGTATTATCCACAGCACTCCGAGCAGGAGCGGCCAGAGAAGGAGGAAGTGTATGGGTGAAGGCTGATAGTCCATATAAAACTGCCAAGGATTTAAAAGGAAAAACCATTGGGAATTATGCTTTAAGAGCTACAGGAACCACTTGGATCCGCATAGCTCTATGGAAAGCCCATGGATTAAACGTTTCTTATAAAGGCGGTGACATGAAGTGGGTTCAACTGCCCGCTCCTACACTTTTGGGAGCACTGGAAACAGGTAGAATTGATGCGGCAACTCTTATTCATGCTCAGGCCTATCAGGCTAGCAAGTCTGGCAAATATCGCACAGTGGCTGAAACTTCAAAGGATATTTATAAGTTATTTGGTGTAGACACTGTATCTGCCGTCAACGTCTCCTATCCTGAAAAACTTAAGGCAAGACCCGAGGCATTTAAGGAATTCAATAGAATGCTTAAGGCATCGGTAGATTACGCAGTAGCTAACTCCCAAAAGGTTGGGGAAGCTATCAGTAAGACTAACAAGATATCACCAGAGTTTTTTCAGGCCTGGTTAACCCGTTTTTCTTTCTTTCCGGCTGTGGTGAGCAAAGCTGACATGAAGAGTATGGAAACCGTCTGGCAAAATGCAAAAGAAATGGGAATAATTAAGAAATACCCATCAGCCAATAGCGTAGTTTGGAAGCATGCAATTAAGGAATAATACCTGAATCAAAAACTAGTGAATAATAATAATGGGGCTGCACGGACCTCACAACGCCGTGCAGCCAATATTTTTACACTTATATGCTTAGGGCTTTGGGCGCTTTATTCTTCAATTGTTGAAGCCTATGTAATGCCGGGCCCTTGGTCTGTAGCCGTCCGTTTTTTCGAGTTTTTTTCAGACTTTGATCTTATTGGACATATGCTTTGGTCTTTTTTCCATATTCTAGTGGCTATAGTTGTTTCTTTCACCCTAGGATTTATTATAGCGCTTCTTCCTTTTTACCTTTGGGTAACAACGTCAGCGGTAGACCGGCGCCTCACACCCTTTCTAAACTCATATTCTGGTATTGGTTGGACGCTCTTGGCTGTTCTTTGGTTTGGCATTAACGACTTTACAGTAATTTTTGCGATTAGCATGGTTTTAGTACCCTTTGCGATTATAAATATAAGGGAAGGACTTCACCAATTAGATCAGGAGAGACTGGAAATGGGGCGCAGCTTTAGCCGCGGACAAATAAAAAATCTTAGCCTAATAATCATCCCCAGTCTCTACCCCTACCTTTTTGCAACTCTAAGGATAACTTTCGGGGTTTCTTGGAAGGTGGCTCTAACCGCAGAACTCTTTGGCGGTGATAGAGGGCTAGGTTTCTTATTAAATCTGGCAAGACAAG
This sequence comes from Alphaproteobacteria bacterium MarineAlpha3_Bin7, assembly GCA_002937995.1. Lineage (GTDB taxonomy): Bacteria > Pseudomonadota > Alphaproteobacteria > Rhodospirillales > UBA2165. Next base: position 8,118 of record PTLG01000094.1, read on the forward strand.
ATTTTGACACACCTCTTATTTTAGTAGTGATATTCATCATTATCATATTTGTATACTCAACGGAGCGGTTTGTATTTACTCCATTGCAAAATTCCCTGGCAGAGCACCATGCAAAAATCTAGTACTGCCAAAAACCTTTCCTCTGTCAATATTGGCACCATCATAAATATCAGTCTTGGCTGGTTAATGGTTTTGGCTCTTGTTTTAGGGTGGTGGGCAATCTCTAACAACATATCAGACTTGGTTATGCCTGGACCAATGATGGTAGCTAATAGTCTATTTGATTTTTTTTCGGACCCTATCTTACTGAATGATATTTTTATTAGTACTTCCAGAGTAATTGGGTCTGTTATAGTTAGTGTTTTGTTAGGGCTTGCCTTGGCAATAATCCCTATACATTTTCCTGTAGCAGACATTATAGTTCACGAGAGAGTTAAACCGTTCTTAAACTCTTTTCCTTCAGTAGGTTGGGCAATACTCGCCGTCATCTGGTTTGGATCCTCCAACTTTTCAGTAATGTTCGTCCAAGTGGCCATCCTGACACCCTTTTGCTTAGTAAACATAGCAGAAGGTTTTCGTGAACTTGACAAAGAAATAATTGAAATGGCCAGAAGTTTCACGAGAAACGGCTTTCGTATTTTTTTCAAAATAACTCTTCCAATGTTACTACCATACATTGTTGCTGCTACCAGAATAGCCTATGGGGTTTGCTGGAAAATAGCATTGGTGTCAGAGTTGTTCGGAGCCGAGAGCGGAATTGGTGTAGTTATGTTGAAAGCCCAAACTACTGCCAATGCATCAATGGTCTTTGCATCGTGTTTTGCCATTGTGGTTATTTTTATGTTGGGTGAGAAATTGATAATAAATCCATTGGCCAAACTGACTATTCAAAAATAATTAAAAACAATATAATTGGGAATAAATATGGGAGGTTAAATTGTCTAATAATAATTTCATCACTACGAAAACAAAATTGGGAGCTATCAAAGGGTTAGAGAATATTAAAAGCAGCTCATTTCTTGGTATCCCTTATGCCACACATAAGCGATTTCACCCCCCTGAGATTATACCTGGGTGGAGCAATACTCTGGATGCCACTTCACCAGGACCTGTTCCGCCTCAGCTTCCTTCACGATTAGCAAGTGTAATGGGCGATTTTGACATCAAATATGATGAAAATTGTTTATCATTGAACATATGGACACCGGGGAAAAAGGGCGATGACAAGTCCGTAATTATGTGGATTCACGGCGGTGCCTTCGTCTCAGGATCGGGCTCTCTTCCGTGGTATGATGGCCAAAATTTTTCCGAAAATCAGGATGTAGTTGTTGTTGGTATTAACTATCGCCTAGGGGCCTTGGGGTTTCTCTATCATCCTGACATATCACCCGGAAATCTCGGTATTCTAGATCAAATAGCTGCACTGGAGTGGATCCAAGAGAACATTGAAGAATTTGGAGGAAATCCAAAAGATATAACCGTTATGGGCCAGTCTGCTGGCGCTATTTCCGCCTACGCCCTTTTGGCAAATTCGAAGGCTCAGAAAATGTTTCACAAAGTTATTCTTCAAAGTGGGCGGTACGAGCATTTTGAGCCAGCTGCCAATGCAGA
>PTLG01000095.1 GCA_002937995.1 Alphaproteobacteria bacterium MarineAlpha3_Bin7
TCTAACCCGAGAAGCATGTAAGCCTCGACGAACGATACGAAAAATAAGGGGTCAGTTTTCGATCTTAGCTATAATTATGGTAATTGCCGCCATCATAGCCTTCGGTTTCAATAATAGTGATGATGAAAAACAAAGCTCACTCAACCCAGGCCCCTTAAGTAATATACACAAAAATTTTACGAGCGACTCTGGCTGCGTTTCGTGCCATTCGGCACACAACTCTGGTGCTCAGGGGTGGTTAAATGCTGTCCTCACAAAAGCAGATACCTCAGATAGCTGTTCTAATTGTCACTCTTTTAAGCAACCTATCAATGTGGCACATAATTCATCAGAATTTGTAAGAGAAAATGCCCCTAAAACTGAATGCACAATGTGTCACAAAGAGCATAGGGGTGAAAGTGCTAATATCAAAGTAATGAGTGACGCGCAGTGCAGTTCTTGTCATACCAATAAGTTTGACAACTTTTCTGGCAATCATCCTAATTTTGGAGAAAATTATCCGTTTGTTAAAAGAACTGCTATTTCCTTTAATCATTCCACTCACGTAGAAGACTACTTCAAGGATGATCGATACAAAACCAATGCGCCTAAGGGCGGCTGTGTTGGTTGTCACGATGTGTCCCGAGCAGATAGAATAGTTCCTATTAAGGGATATGATAAAACGTGCTCTAATTGCCATAACGATAACATGGCTAACCAGCCTTTTGTTCTCTTTACTTTTCCTGAGTTTGAAGAAAACCCGTTCGATACGAATGAAATCATAAAGGATAATTTAATTGTCAAGGGACTCTTGCCGGAAGAGAAAGAAGAGATGGCAGAAAAACTAGATAAAATTATTGCTTCTAACTTTTCTGATGGCGCTAAAAAGAAAGACGAAGAAGAATATGAGCCTGTTTCTTCAGAAACACTTACGCCTATTGTTGCTCATTTACTTGATGTTGACGGTGAAGAGGCTGAAGAATATACGGAACCAGTCTCTGAATTAGTTTCTGGGGTAATTGAAGACGGCTTAGCTGGCATGTCAGAAATTATAGAGAGTGCTGGCGGCAACCCAAAAAAACAACTTCATGGGCTATCGGGTGAAACACTTGGATCAGCAATGCTCGCATGGGCAGCAAATAAAGAATATGAGTCCACGTCAGAGACTATAGAGCAAGGTTGGTATGCAAATGAGTTATCAATATCTTATAACCCAGTTTCCCATGGTGACCCAGTTATGAAGGCTTGGATAGACTTTATAGCTAAAACGGGCTCGGAAGAACTTAGAGAGGCTTATCTTTCAGGGTCAGATGGCGCGGGAACATGTACAAAATGTCATGCCGTAAGCAAAACAGGCGAAGATAAATTTGAGGTTGAGTGGAAATCTACCATCGCACTTGAGAGACCAATAGTGAAGTACTCTCATAAACCCCACATAAACCTTCTTGGCCCCGGAACTCTATGCCAATCCTGCCATAAAATTAATAGTGAAGCTAAATTTGCCGACGCATTCAAACAGCTAGATAAACACAAATTTGCAAGTAACTTCAAGAGCATTGGAAAAGACACCTGTACGGAGTGTCATGGATCAGGACAGGTGGCCCAAAATTGTCTAACATGTCATAATTATCATCAAGAACCGAGTTTGAAAAAAACAATGATTCGGCAAGTTGCAGAAAAATAATCCAATTTATACCACCCGACCACACGTTTAACTCACAGTAAGGACTAATTTTCTGTTTTTATTGAGGTGTCACTTGATAAATAGTAGTTAAATATATTAAAATCAGAAGGTTGGAGAGGGTTAAGGAGCTAAGAGTGAGATTGAGTCGATATAGAAATAAGTTGCGTAATAGTGTTATTTGGCTTTTCGGATGCTTGGCAGTTATTTTAGTTGCGGGCACATCGGTAGCACAAGAAAATAGTAAGGCTGGCGCCGATCCGCATTTTGATATTTTTGCTGAAGATAACTATCCAAGTGCTTCACAGTGCGCTGTTTGTCACCAGAAAATTTACAAGCAGTGGGCCTCATCTAATCATGCATACGCATCAATTTCACCTATGTTCCATAAATTTGAGCAGGCTATTTATGATCTTACCCAAGGTACGATTGGAAGTTTTTGTGTTCGTTGCCACCAACAGGTGGGAACACAGAGAGGAGAACCCCGAGAGGCCCCACTATGGGAACGAAGTAGAGTTGCCCGCGAGGGAATTACTTGTATAACCTGTCACCGCGTAACAGAAGAATTTGGCAAGGTTAACGGAGAAAGAAATATCATTCCAGGTAATATCCATGCGCCAATTTATAATACTGCCAGTGGAAGTCGCTTTGACGAAATATTGAAGAAAAAAGAGGAGCTGAAAATAGCGACTAGCGACAAAGAACGCGGAGCAAAGATTCACGGTAAAGTTATTAAATTTGCTCAAATTTCAAAGTCTGAGTTTTGTGTTTCCTGCCATCAGGTTGCCGTAAATCTGGGCATTAAACTTGAGGTTGTTTGGGATCAATACAGGTCATCCCCTGCCTTCAAAGAAGGTGTGTCCTGCCAGGCCTGCCATATGGGCAAAGTAGCTGGAGTTGACTCTGGTTACGAAAAGGCCCCTGTTGCTATCGTGGGCGGTAAAGAAATAAGTCCAGATAGAGATCATCACAATCATGCATTTTATGGACCTGGCTATCCTATAGCCCATCCAGGCATTTTTCCTCATAATCCGGACGCAGAAAACTGGTCAATCCAGGATTGGCTAAAGTTCGATTGGAGAGCTGGCTGGGGGACCGATGAATTTGAAGATGGGGTTGAGAGTCTAGCTGAGCCCTTTGACGGTATTGATGAGGTTGCTGGCGAGGCTGGAGCTCTTGGTCTAACCAGAGGCCTAAATGAACTCGATCTCGCGTTAAAAATCCTGGAAAAAAGACTGGCTTATAAAGACAGAATGAAAACTCCAATTGAAGATGCAAAAAAAGCTCTTGAGATGATTGGAGAATCGGCCGAGACAGATCAATCTCCAGAGGATTTGAGAGAAAATATGGTTGAACCTCTAGAAGCACTGGAAGAAGCCATATCTGAGTTAGAGGGAAAGCAAAAGGAGAAGGCAGGAAATGCGCTTTCTTTATTAAATGAATCTCTAAAAACTTTTAATGGGACTTGGACAGGGGAAGGTGCTAGCAATCTTCATGAAAAACTCGGGGCTCTTTTAGATAAAGTTGAAAAAAGTGAAAATAAAAGCGATCGCAAAGATGCCTTTGGTAAATTAAAAACTACTACTGAAGCTCTAAGAAAACTTGGAAACAGCGGAATTGTTTTTTATGCAAAAATATCAGCGTTAAAGACAATACTGAATGTCAATTTTCCCTTGGCTTGGTCGGATCCGGACGACCGAATGGAAGCAAGAGAAGTTGTAGAAGCCAACATAGAGGAGTTAGAGTATAAAAAGAAGCTGCGAGAAGAGGTTATGAATAATGGGGGCAAGATTGACGGGCCATTTTTTAATGGCAAACCCCAGGTTGGAGAATCACTTTCACTCAAATATATTGTAACAAATCTTAACAATGGACATAATTTGCCCTCTGGATCCCTGGGAGCTCAGCCAGAAATTTGGTTAAATGTTGCTTTAACTGATCCCAATGGCAAAAATGTTTGGGAATCAGGTTACGTTGACAGTTATGGTGACTTTGCTGACAATCACTCCCTTGATGTAGCCGCGGGTAAGATAAAATTTGATGATCAAATTTTTAACCTGCAGTCTAAGTTTTTAACTACAAATATTAAGGGAACAGATCGGGAAATGTATTTACCCGTTAGTTTTGATATTGATCAACGCCCTTTCTTAAGGGCTGCAGGTCAACCAACCACTGTTATGAACCACCCACCATTTGCACGAATGGAGGGGCGATCTATCCCGCCGTTGGGTAAAAAAACGGCTGACTACAAGATTCCTGCAAGTGCTTTTAAGACAAAAGGTAAATATAAATTGTCGGTCCGACTTAGAAGTAGAGCTGAACCTATCTATTTTATGAAATTTGTGGGAGCGACAGAGGAAATGATCCAGTCTATGAACCAGTGGATGGTTGATATTCATCCCTACACCGTAGAATTTGATGTGAAGTAAATTTATAAGAAAGTTTAAGGTTAGAAAACCGTGAAATATATGCTAACTAAATATAAAAGTACCAACCCATTCTATAGCCTCATTTGTATATTGTGTCTTTTTTTTCTATGGTCAAACACCACTTTTTCCGCCGAAAAACCCACAATGTCGCCCAATGCAAAACCCGTAGAATACGATGCTGACTCTTTTAAACCAGACCCGAGTTATAAAGACAAAAAATATGACGCCCTCAAACAAATTGAAATATATGGGGGAAAATCAAGGTTTGACGAAGTTAGGCCAATATTGGAACTTGGGCGTCCCATTTACTTGGAAGGTCCTTTTAAAAAGGGAATTAATCTATTTGGCAGAAAGAACCCCATGTACCCAGGTTTTCACGTGTATGGGGATTGGCGTACAGCCGTCGGGTTTAATGACAACGGCAATAATGAAAATGGACTAATTGCAACACGTCTTAATTTGGATATAGACTTCAGACTGACTGGCACCGAGCGTATTCATGCCCTAGTTCAACCATTAGATAATGATGGTGTTTTTACGAGAAATGAATTTTCTGGCGACAATGACCAGGGCTTTGATAGAAATACTGACCTTAATTTAGAGACCTTGTTTTTTGAGGGAGACGTTGGAGCTATCGCCGCAGGTATTACTGACGAGTACAACTCCATAGATATGCCCTTTACCTTTGGGCTAGTGCCATTGCTCTTCCAAAATGGTATTTGGTTTGAAGATGCATTTACGGGTGGTGCTTTTACTATACCCGCACTAAGTAGCCCAAGTTTAGCAATCTCAAATATGGATATCACTTTTTTTGGAGGCTTTGATAAAGTAACAACACCTGCAATAAGAGATGCTCAAGGGGAATTAGCAGATGATAGTGTTGATCTTTTTGGCATTACAACATGGATAGAGTCAAATGAGGGGTACTGGGAAGCTGGTCTGGGGCGTATAGACGGTGACGGAGAGTTTTCGGAATTTAGCTATAACAGTGCAATGCTTGCATTTACAAAACGTTATGGTGGTTGGTTATCCAATAGTATTCGGGGACTGGCGAGTTTTGGTCAAGATAGAACCGATCAGCAGCAGACTGCTGACGGCTTTATTCTACTTGCTGAAAACTCTCTTATTACATCTAAGCCCTCTACATTTGTCCCGTACGGCAATTTCTGGGTGGGCTTTGACAGACCACAACCTCTCGCTGATGCGACAGGAATACTTAAAAATACGGGTATAACATTCGAAACAAATGGTTTAACTGGACTGCCAAAATTAGATGACACTGGGCATGATACTTTTGGCGGTGCAATCGGTATTCAAAATCTGTTTAATCTCGACCAACAAATCGTCTTAGAACTTTCCACTGTGCAAATTATGGGAGATGCAGGTGATCTAGGTCGTGCGGCAACCAATGATCAGTATGGAATTGGACTTCGTTACCAACTCCCAATTAGTAAGTCATGGATCATAAGAGCTGATGCAATGGTTGGTTTTTTAGATGATGCCGATGATATTGCAGGTGTTTCTTTTGAAATGAGATATAAGTTTTAGGAAAAACTAATATGCATATGCTTGGAGAAATTACACAATACATTGCCCTAGCGGTTCTACTAGCTGGTTTGGTATACTTTTTAACGCTGATAGCGGGAAATATCAAAGTACAAAGCTCTGCAAATATTTCTGCTCAAGCCGATGTTGCCTATTTTCGTACTCGCATTGGTGAAATAATGGATAGGAGAAAAATAATAAAGGCCCAGGACGAAGTTTCCTGGCAGGGCTTTAGAAAATTTAAGGTTGATAAAAAGGAAATGGAGGGAGGCGGGATTTGCTCTTTTTATCTTAAGCCTCACGATGACAGACCACTTCCTTTTTTTGAGCCAGGTCAATACCTTACCTTCAAGCTTGATATTCCGGGGCAAAAAAAGTCAACCATTCGCTGTTACTCTCTATCTGACCAACCTTTAGATAATTACTATAGGGTGTCAATAAAACACCAACTCCCTCCAAGAGATAATCCTGATGCACCCCCAGGACTCGGTTCTAGCTTTTTTCATGAACAAATTCACGAGCAAGATATAATCGATGTAAAGGCACCCTCGGGACATTTTTTTCTTGATGTGACAAAGCCTCACCCGATAGTTTTAATTGGCGGTGGAATTGGGCTAACGCCCGTCTTATCAATGTTAAAAGAAATTATTAAGAGAGACTGGCGTTCCGAGATTTGGTTTTTTTATGGGATAAGCAATGGCTCTGAGCATATTATGAAGGAACATCTCAAAGAACTTGGCTCAATGAGAGATAATATAAAGCTTTTTGTTTGTTATTCCAGGCCAGGTAAAAAGGATGTTAAAGGTGATGACTATGATATCGAGGGCAGAGTTAGTGTAGACCTTTTCAAGGAATTACTTCCTTCTAACAATTATGATTATTATTTTTGCGGCCCACCAGGAATGATGAATTCCCTATTTGAAGGTCTTAGAGAATGGGATGTCCCAGAAGACAGAATACATTATGAAGCCTTTGGCCCAGCTACTGTAAAAAAGAAAAAAGAGGCTGACGATAGTGGAAGCAACGATGCTAATAAAACAGAAGCCGGTAGTGGATTTACTGTAAAATTTTCTAAAAGTGATAAAAGCGCCGAATGGACCAGTGATTCTGGATCAATTCTCGATTTAGCTGAAGAAAATGACGTAGATATAGAATTTGGATGTAGGGCTGGAAATTGCGGGACCTGTATAACTGCAGTTATTGAAGGTGACGTTGACTATCTGTCAGAACCCGGAGAGAGGCCGGAGTCTGGGTCATGTCTTTCTTGCGTTGCAATTCCCAAAGGTGATATTGTCATTGACGCCTAAAAAGCCTCGTTTTCATTATTAATACTAACAATCCAGTTTAACAGGCTGAAGGACCCTTTGTTCTAACTGGGAAACGAGCAGACTGAGGGCCAGTATTAGCCCTCTAACCCCTTAGAAATATCTATAAATTTTCTGGCCGTGAAAGCACTTATGAACAAGTATATCTATTTTATAGCCTGCGGATTGATCGGTGAACCAGTTCCTCTCGTTATAACCAAAGGTGGTGCACATAGAAAAAATTCATACCTTCCATCTTTGGCACAATCTTCCACTAACTCTCTAAGATACCAAATCTCACCATGAACAATGCCAATATATGGGATTGTTACCCAATGCCATGGTTGATTAGTCCCGTCGACTGTTTCGTTAGGTCTAACTTCGATACCCCAAGTATCTGAACATATTCCAGCAATCTCATTTCCATGAATCCAGTCAACAGTCTCAAAAGCTAGCCCAGGAGCATCTCCACCAGCATAGCCCCCCCACTCTCCTTTATCTAGGCAGTCAGCCATTTGGCCCGTATTAATAATGACGAAATCCCCACGCCTAATTTCCACACCTTGGCTCTTAGCCGTCCTTTCTAAATCGTTTATTGTTATGCCGTATCCATCAGCTAGACGTTTTTTCTTTTTGTATTTTGCTACATCAAGTAACACACCTCTACCCACCATCTTATCAGCAAAGTGTTCTATGCCATTCTTATGAGCACCTCTAGCGTCAACTAACTTAGCTGAGTAACCATTCCACATCTTATCTTCAGCAAATACATGCGCGAGTGCATCCCACTGACTAGCTGTTTGTGTTGGTAAATTAATGACGTCATCTGCATATCTCATTCCGACTAAAGGTTCCTGAATACCTTGAATAGCATCCGTACCTGTCGCCAGCATGTGATGCATCGGGTTATAACGCCCGCCAAACAAACCGTTCTGTGGTCCATTCTCATCCAAATTCAGACCTAAACGAAACACCTTTCCCTTTTCTATAAGCTTTGAAGCCTCCACTATGTCTTGCGGTTTTATATAATTTAGAACACCCAATTCATCATTTCTTCCCCACTTACCCCAATTAGAGAGCTGCTTACCTTTTTTTAGTACGTCTCTCTTTGTAAGTCCTTTTTTCCTAACAGAACTCTTAGTTTTCAATTTTCTATTCTTAGTTATTGCTTTCTTCGCCATCCCTATTTCCTTTCTAAGTGGGTAGTAATTAATGACGGTTACAATTCTAGGACTATAAGAAAAAACTGTCGAGTATAATTACAAATGATTTGTTAGCTTGAACACAACTGTACTGATACATAAACTAGGTTGATATATGTACAAATTTTTCTGGCCTGCAAAAGGTAGCCATAATGTCTGACTGGATAAACAGACCTCTAAGTGAAATATACAAGGCTTTTCAAGAGGAAAGGCTAACCCCCGAGGCTTTAATTAATGAGGCCATTGCACGTTATGAAAAATGGGAACCAATACTTAAGGCATATAAAACATGGGACAACGAGAGCTCCGCAAAGCAAGCTAAATACGCATCACAAATCTTAAAGGCAGGAAAAGCAACTAGCTTGTTAACAGGTATTCCCCTTTCAGTGAAAGATATTTACGGGGTAACTGGTTTTCCCATATATGCAGGTTCGCCAAAAAAGCTTCCTGAGATTTGGTCTAATGACGGATTGCTAATAGGTAACGTCCGGAAAAAAGTACCGGTAATTACTGGCAAAACACACACAGTAGAATTCGCATTTGGTGGTCTAGGTACAAACCCTCATTGGGGAACCCCTAGAAATCCATGGGACGCCAACCAGCATAGAGTACCTGGCGGATCAAGCAGTGGTGCAGGTGTCAGTCTATGGCAAGGGTCTGCACTCATAGCATTCGGAACGGACACTGGCGGGTCTGTAAGAGTACCAGCCTCTATGACCGGCACTGTGGGTCTAAAAACTACAAAGAATCGCTGGTCAACAAATTTGATAACTCGCCTCAGTAGTTCTTTTGATACACCTGGTATACTGGCAAAGTCTGTCGAAGATATTGCTTATGGATTTGCCTCTATTGACCCTGAAACTCTAGATAGAGAAGCTTCCGTCGTGCGCCCAAAGGAAATAAACAACGTAAAAATTGGAATCACGAAAGACTATTTTTGGGATAAGTGTACCAACGATATTGCTACCGAAGTAGATAAATTTATCTCCAATCTCGCCTCTATGGGAGCAACCACTGTACCAATTGAAATGAAAGAGGTTTATCCTGCCGTAGAGTTATGGAGTGAGGGCTCAATAGTGGCGTCTGAGGGTTATGAGTTTCTTCAAACTAACTTGCCTGATTGGATACAGACATTAGATCCCAATGTTGCTAATCGCCTGGAGGTGGCAAAAAAAGCAAAAACTATCAATTATATAAAGGCTCTTGAGAAACTCTCAACATTATCAACAAAAATGTGGAACAAACTTGATGCGATAGATGTACTTGCCATACCGACGGTACCAATTTCACCACCCCTGTTATCAGATATTGAAGACCCTAAAGAATATAGTAAAAACAATATTTTGGCTCTAAGTAATACTATGCCAGTAAATACTCTTGGCTTATGTGCACTTTCTATGCCGATAGGTAAAGATAAATTTGGGATGCCAGTTGGTCTTCAACTTGTTACATTGCCAGATAGGGAAGAAAGCTTAATTTCTATAGCTTTGGGAATTGAAAAGAAATATGGAACACCCATTGAACAGTTCGGAACCCCGCCATTAGGTGGTAACTTATAATT
>PTLG01000096.1 GCA_002937995.1 Alphaproteobacteria bacterium MarineAlpha3_Bin7
TCGTTACAAACAAACAAGGTGAAAACCTCTCTTGAGTTATTTGATGTTATACACACATTAGATAGGCCTAGTTTGGCCAAAGCTTTATCACAAGAAATATCAAAAAGAGGTGTTTCGCCAGAGTGTTTCGTTCAGGTAAACACTGGTGAAGAGGAGCAAAAGGGCGGTGTGCTGCCGGCAGATGCAGACAAGTTTATCCAAGGGTGTATTAAAGATTTTGGGTTGTCAGTGGTTGGGCTAATGTGCATTCCCCCGATCGGCCAGGAGCCTTCTCCACATTTTCTTTTTTTGAAGAATATAGCAGAGAGAAACGGGCTAAGAAAGTTGTCCATGGGAATGAGTTCTGATTATGATTTGGCTGTTAGGCTTGGAGCCACCCATGTGAGAGTGGGAACAGCAATATTTGGCTCTCGGTCACCATGAGTAATGCATATTTAGGCTTCAGAGAATTTTATTTTACTATCCAGTGTTGCTTTAGATAAAATTTCTAACATAGCTTCTGTACTCAGCGCAACACAACCTTCTGTAGGCCGGGGGGTGGTGGAGTTTAAGTGCAGGAAAATAGCGCTTCCCTTGTAAGGAATTACAGGACCTATATTATAGTCAACAACCACTATAATATCATAAACCTTGTCAGGTCTCCACAACTTCTCAAAAGTACCATTATGAGGTGTTGTAATGAGAGAGTTGTAGTCTTCGTGGCCCGGATCATCGCACCAACCATGATTTTTTTGGATAGGCAATAGGGGTAGTTTTGTATTTGGTGGGGGCAGGCGATCTTGTCTATACAACACTAGAGATAGCGGAAATGTACCAGCTGGAGAGCAACCATCACCCTCTGTTTTGTTTTTAGAAACCCCACCTCTGCCGATAGTGCATCTGTAACTCCTATCGGCCACTTTTAAAATGTTAGGGGGTTTAACGAGCAATTTTAAGGGCTTCATAACCAAGGCGATTAGGTTCCGCAAGTTTTATGGTAGCGTGATATTTTTGTAGCCCATTTAACATACTGTTTTCAAAGGTTTTGTTAGCTTTTGAGCGTCTGCCTGACTCACCTCTGCTTTGTTGGTTTTCTTGAGATACAGGGTTGGTTTCAGGTCTTCTGGCAAGAACAGCCTGTTGTTCTAGGAATTTGGTTTCTAGATTTATTTTGTCAATGACACTGAAGTTTTTTGAAGCAAATACTGGTGGTGGGTCATTTCTGTCTCGTGACACCATTTTGACCTCTCGGTCGTTAGTGACAGAAATCGGGATGGCTGACATGCCGTGATGGTCCGTATTTTTCGGCCCATTGTTTTGAATGGGGGCCTTGGTTTTGCTTCCAGCGAAAAACTCTTCAGTTTTTAGATGGCCCTTTTTAGAAGACACTTGAGCTGAGGCTAATTGTGTGTCTTCCCCTTGCTCTTTTCCTAGAAAAAAGGAGGCGGCAGATTCTGCAAGACCTTCTCCTGTTTTATGTTGTAGCATAACATCGCCCAAGTTAGCTATAGCACCTAGGGGGCCCCCTAAAATTGTCCCACCAATAATTCGTGAACCAGGATCAATCGTATCCCCTGTTATTTTTCTATACAAAAAAGATACAACCGGAATGTGCTGTAACGGATTGATAATGTCTAACATGTCAAAGAACGTAAAACCATCTGTTCCAAACATATTAAAATCAGTTGATTTTGCCAATTTTAAGCCATCCCTCTGTAAACCTGTTGGTTGTCTCAGAGAGGTGGTGGGCTGAGATTCAAGAGCCGACGCTTCATTTAAAGACATAATATTTCCCGTTTTTTGTATTAACATGCAAGTATAATGCCAAAACCATCTGCAGGAAAACTGGGTTTTTTTGCCTAACTTGTAGAAGAAAAACAACAAACAGGAAAATTTTTCCGCTATTTGGTTAAGGATTGAAATAAGCCAGCGCTGCTCTCAGAAAAACTGATGAAACAGCAAAATAAAATGTTATAACTCTCTAATAGGTTATTTAATGGCTAGAAAAACGGGGTGCGAGATGTTGGGCTATGGTTAAAAGAAAAACTATTTTGTTTGTTTCCGAGTCTCTATTGTTAAAGGAATTGCTTTTAGACCAACTTCAAAAACAAGGGGAATACTTGTTGGAGGAATCATTGTCGGTGACAGAGGCCATAAGTATAATAGTGAAAGAGCATTTTGATTGTATATTAATTGATAGCAGTTTGGCTGATGTATTGCTCAGTAACTTGTGTAAAAACATTAGACAAGAGGGGGTTCGAAGTCCCATTATATTAGTTGCAGAAGAGCGCGGAGAAGATGTCGCAATAGCTGCTCTGGATGCGGGAGCAAACGACTACGTTTTGAAGCCTTTTAAAATTAATGTGCTTGTCGCTAAAATCAGATCAAACATTCGGCAATTCGAACAAAGTGAGTTTGCAATACTCAGGTTTGGCAGGTTTTCCTTTAAACCTGGTGACAAAATTCTTTTGAACAACTCATCGAAAGAAGAGGTGCGGCTTACTGATAAAGAGACGGCGATTATAAAACTTTTATATCTGTCTGGTGGAGAGGTTGTAACACGAGCCACTTTGCTAGAAGAGGTTTGGGGTTATAACACTACCCTTACAACTCACACGTTAGAAACACATATATATCGGATAAGGCAAAAGGTAGGAAACGCTTCCTCGGGTCAAGACTTTATAGCCACCGAGTCAGAGGGTTATAGAATGCAATTTTAGCACTATTTTGGTTTAACCTAAAACCTAGCTATATAATTTCGATAATGCTCGAAAAATGGAAGACAAGAGACCAGTTTTTGACACAAACCCCGGTCTCACAACAATGTGAAGTTTGTTACAGTTCGACACTAAGTTGTTATATATCAACATATTTTAGTAGTTTTTGTATTGGGCACAAAATATTGAGATCTTTCTAAATCATGCGTTTTACTTGACTATAGTGGGTATATATTGTGTTCTGTGAGCCAGATTCGCTGATTAGCGAATAGTAAATGTGGGTTTAATCAAGTTTAACCAAACAAGGAATAGGAATGCAGAAGATGTATGATTCAGTGAAGAGATTCTTAGTTCAAGTAACAGAAATGGGTTTATTGCTGATCGCACTAGCTGTGGTCGCTGGAGTAATAGTAGGCCCAGGCAACGTCCCTTTTGTCGGGGAGGTGGTAAGCAACTTAACAGCCCTAATCAAGTCATTAGGTGATAGTGGCATCGTAGGTTTAATAGCCGTTGGCATAATTATTTGGCTACTTAGTAAGCGATAAGTTCACAGAATAAAGATTAAAAGGGTCGCCTGAAAGTAAGTAGGGCGACCTTTTTTGTTGTTAATCGTCTACTCAACTCTATCCTTCACAAAATATTTTCTGGGAATTTCAAAGTTTGTATCTTCAACTTCTACCCCAGTTTCTAGGTTGCTAAGTGTCACTTTTGTCTCAATACCCTTGGCATCGATTACAACCCACTTCCTAATTTTGAGGGGTTTATCGCTGAAAACCAGAGTTATCGAGCCACTTCTGGGCTCCGACTTTTTTCTAAATGTATATCTTATAGTTGCCAAAGAATTTTCGACTTTAGAGACCACTAAATCCTCTTTTAAACTAACTTTTTTGCTAGCCAAGAAACCTAGGGGGGTAGAGGATAAAAACATATGTCTTATTTCCTCTATTTCATGGTCTATGTAGGAGAGAAAGGTGCCGTCGCCAATAATTAGGATTTGGGAGGGGGGGTCATATTGAAACCTAAGAAACCCTGGTTTTTTTAACCAGAAGGTCCCGTTAGAAATCTCTCCAGTTGATGAGACTTGCACAAATTTAGCTCGCAAACTTACAATTTCGTCCAGATATTTTTCAATTCGATCCAAATTATATTTTTGAGCCCTGCTTAGCTCAACAATTGTGGGACCAGATTCTGCTTTACCATCTTCCTTAAAGAAAGCAAAGAAAATGGTGGCTAGCATAATAATGAAAACCACACGTCTAATACATATTACCATGAAAACACCGCGACCAAAACAGTGAGCCAAGAGATTATATAATTAGTATTCTAATAAAAAGAAGAGAAAAAAAAAGCAGGTTTTTGTTTATAAAAATGATTTAATGTTTTTCTATAAGGACTTCCCTTCGCCCAACCCTGTCAGCTTTTGTCACGACCCCCTGTTCTTCCATCTGGTCCATGATGCGGGCAGCCCTATTATAGCCAATTTGTAAGTGCCTTTGGATAAAGCTAGTTGAGGCTTTTCCCTCCCTCGCAACAAGCGCTATGGCCTCGTCATAATAGCTGTCAGCGGATTCAGCAACAGCACCTCCAAGGAATTGTGAATTCCCATCGACGTCTTCAGTTACTTCCTCAACATAGTTAGGAGAGCCTTGTTCCCTCAGGAATGTTGCTATTGCTTCAACCTCCTCGTCCCTAATTAAAGGACCATGCACTCTAGATATTTGACCTCCCCCAGCCATATACAGCATGTCCCCCTGCCCTAATAACTGTTCTGCTCCTTGCTCACCAAGGATCGTTCGGCTATCTACTTTGGATGTAACCTGAAAACTGACTCTTGTTGGAAAATTAGCTTTAATGGTACCAGTAATTACGTCGACAGAAGGTCGTTGAGTTGCCATAATTAAGTGGATGCCAGCCGCTCTAGCCATTTGAGCCAGTCTTTGAATGGCAGCCTCAATTTCTTTGCCAGCAAGTATCATAAGATCAGCCATCTCATCCACTACGATTACTATCAAGGGAAGTGTTTCCATGCTGAGGAGCTGATCCTCCACAACCGGTTTGCCAGATTCATCAAAACCAGTTTGTATTTTTCTAGTTAATTCTTCACCTTTTTTCTTCGCTTGGGTTATTCTGACGTTATATCCAGAAATGTTTCTGACACCTAGTTGGGACATGAGTCTGTATCGATTTTCCATTTCCCTAACGGCCCATTTTAATGCGAATACAGCCTTAGCTGGCTCTGTAACGACCGGTGTTAGTAAGTTAGGTATTCCGTCATACACAGACAATTCCAACATTTTTGGATCAATCATAATAAACTTGCATGTGTCAGGTGTTAGTTTGTAGAGCAGAGAACAAATCATTGTATTAATGGCAACAGACTTTCCCGATCCAGTAGTTCCCGCGATAAGTAGGTGCGGCATGGAGGCTAGGTCAACAATTTTTGGAATTCCTCCGATATCTTTGCCTAGCGCTAGATTTAACGAGCCCTTAAATTTTTCAAGGCTCTCAGAAGATATTAGTTCTCTGAAGCACACGGCATCACGCTGTAAATTGGGGAGCTCTATTCCAATAACACTTTTCCCTGGTACCACCGCTATTCGCACAGATAAGGCACTCATAGACCTGGCAATATCGTCAGCCAAGCTAATTACTCGAGAAGTCTTGGTGCCTGGAGCGGGCTCAAGTTCATATAGTGTAACAACGGGGCCTGGTCGGACCTTTACCACTTCGCCGCTAACACCAAAATCAGCTAAAACTTTCTCTAATACGCGGGCGTTTTGCGATAACGCTTTAGCCGTTCTAGTAGGGTCAGTGTCTGGTACGGGAGACGATTTTAAGATGTCTATAGGTGGCAGGGTATAAGCGGGGTTGTTGCCTAAGGCCAGCAGACCCTGGTCAGCGGTTTTAGCATTGGCTCCTTTTTTAACTTTTTCCCGCTTTTTCTCCACGATTTTCTCTTTAAAGATGTGTTTGTCACTGGAGTTTGCGTGCGTCTCTGGATTTAACGCATCATTGCTAATGGTAGTAGTATCGAATGAGGGGTAAAGCCGTTCTTTTGTTTTCCTTGATAATTTTCCTATCAGCAGAAACCCACTCAAAAACAGTTTTAGAGATTTAAAAACAAAAATAATAATATTTCCCCAATCAGTTTTAGTGAAACAGGTGGCAAATCCCAATGACAAGAGACCCAAAAACAGAAATAGTAGAGAAAAAATATACAAGCCCTTATTCTTACCTACCATCAGGGAAATTGGTTCTACAAAAAAACTTACGACGTCACCAAACACCCCCCCTAACCCAGTCTGTAAGGGCCAAAAGTCAGGTGTCTGAACGTATGTGGCTGCTGAGCATAAGAAAACAATGCCAAAAAGGAGAGCAAATAATCTAAGCCAAAAAACAGGTAGTTTGTTTCTTATATATAAGAGTACGCCCCAAATGGCCAAGGTTAAAGGTATCAGAAACCCTATTACTCCAAAAGCTTGAAACAGTATATCAGAGAGGTGCGATCCAAAAAAACCGACAAGGTTTTTGGGGGGATTAGAAGATGCTGTATTTAGGGAGGGGTCACTAGTGTTGTAACTAACCAGCGAGACAAAAACCATTAATGCAAAAACGCAGAGTAATAGACCAAAAAATTGTATAGTGCTTGCTTTAAGCTTAAGCAAAGCGGAGGCTGGGAAGAAAGAAGGTTTTGTTCTATTATAATTAGTTTGATTCATAAACTGCATACTGCAGGTTTTGTGTTTAAACTAGGTTAACAATTAATTTGTGGAAAAAAACAAATCAAATCAGATATTTGTTGTTGTCTAAAGGGTGTTGACCATTCTGCTCAAGGATTGAGAAACAAAGGCAGGTTCTTGGACAAGGGCTACCCTAATATACTTTTCGCCGGGATTAAGATTATTATTGTCTGGCTTTGAGAGATATGCGCCGGGCATAACTTTAACAGCGGCCTCAGACCAAAGCCTAGAAGCTGCTTCTTCGCCATTCCCTACATTAAGCCACAGATAAAAACCACCGCCGGGGCGAGCATAGGAAAACTTTTTACCTAAAATCTTATCAGCAAGGTCAAATTTTTTTCGATAAAGTTCACGATTTTGCTCAACATGAGACTCATCTCTCCATAAGGCTGCCGAGGCATTGAGAAGGGGTAGGGGTATTGCTGCCCCGCCGTAGTTTCGAAGAGTTTTTAGCTTTTCTATTAGGCTTGAATCCCCCGCTACAAAACCAGATCGCAAGCCTGGCACGTTTGACCTTTTGGAAAGAGAGTGGAAACTTAGAATATTATCTAAACCATCTCCCATTTCTTGACACACCTGAAGTATACCTGGCGGCGGAGTCTTGTCGTAGATTTCAGCATAGCATTCATCAACAGCTAGTATAAAATTATATTTTCGAGCGAGCTCCACTAATTTTTGTAAGTATTTTATGCTAGCTATGGAGCCTTCCGGGTTTGACGGCGTACATAAATAGGCGAGACAAGTCCTGTCCAAAGTCGGTTTTTCTAAAGCCTCAAATTTTGGCATAAAACCGTTTTCTTTCAATGCTGCCACATAGATCGGTTCTGCGCCTCTTATTATTGCTGAACCCAAGTAGACTTGATAGAACGGATTGGGCATTAACACAGCGGGGCGAGGCCTTTCAGTGTGTCTAGAAATGGAGAGGTCTCCAAGCATAAAAAGGGCTTCTTTAGTGCCATTAACCGCCACAATATTTGAATCAACATCTATAAATTGTGAAGAAAGCGCATATCTTTTATTTAACCATTCACTTATGGCCTCTAACAAATCATGCGACCCTATTACAGGTGGATATTTTGCCCAATCACCGGAGGAGTTAGAAATTATTTCAGTAACGAAATTTGGGGGTTTGTGTTGGGGCTCCCCAAGCGATAGAGATAACACCTCCAAATTATTTGGTGGCTCTAAGCTTTGGAGGAGTTTGCGTAGCCGATCAAACGGATAGTCTGTCAAGCTGTCTATGTTCTGATTATACATTCAATCCTTTAAACTAAAAGCCCAAGAAAACTGTTTGCCGCTATTCTCTACCAGCACTCGGCCAAGGTTGCAAATCAGAAAAATTTGTTAGTATTTTGATGGTTTTTATCCCAAATATTAACTAAAGCGCGCTCTCATCCGTTTCGCCAGTTCTGATGCGTATGGACCTTTCAACATTCATTACAAAAACCTTTCCATCACCAATTTTCCCAGTATTGGCTGCCTCACAGATTACTTTTAGTGCTGGATCTAGCTGGCCGTCCGTAACTACAACTTCTATCCGAGTTTTTGGCACAAAGTTAATGGCGTACTCTGCCCCCCTATATATCTCGGTGTGTCCTTTTTGTCGTCCATAGCCAGTTACTTCGGAGCACGTCATCCCTTCAATACCAATACTAGTCAATGATTCTCGGACCATATCTAATTTTGTTGGCTTTACAACTGCCACTATCATTTTCATTTTAGTTTCTCCCAACTTTTAAGTTACAGATCATAGCCACGCTCCCCGTGTGAGCTCAAATCCAAACCTTCAGACTCGTCTTCTTCGTTTACTCTTAAACCAACAGTAGCTCGCACGACTAAAATTATAATATAGGTGGCCACGGCTGCCCAGACCACTGTCACAATAGTTGCAATTAGTTGAGCACTAAAAGCAGTGCCGATCGTTACATTCTCTCCTAAGCCCAGGCCACCAAAAGATTCATGTGCAAAAAAGGATGTTAAAATAATACCTAGCATACCACCGACACCATGAACGGCAAAGACGTCCAGAGAATCATCAATTTTGAATTTACTCTTTATTACGTCGATCATATAAAAGCATATTGTACCGGCCAATATGCCGTAAATTAAACCCCCTACTGGCCCAACAAAACCTGAGCCAGGCGTAATCGTAGCTAGTCCCGCTATAGCACCAGTTGCAATCCCAACGAGACTTGGTTTCCCAAACTTTATCCATTCTATAAAGACCCAAACTAGGCAGGCGGCTGAAGCAGAAATATGGGTTACAGCTATAGCCATTCCAGCATTTCCGTTTGAACCTAATGCACTACCTCCATTAAAGCCGAACCACCCCACCCACAGCATTGCCGAACCAATCATAACCAAACCAGGGTTGTGAGGTGGTCTGAGCTCGTTTGGGAAACCTTTTCTTGGGCCCAAAAAAAGGGCTAATAATAATGCCGCAACCCCACAATTTGCATGGACCACCAGCCCTCCAGCAAAATCCATGGTCCCAACCCCCTTAAGCTTTTCTGATGCCCAACCTAGATCCGAGAGGAGCCCGCCGCCCCAAATCCAATGTGTAGAGGGCGCGTATACAAACAAAATCCATAGACCGCTGAACAATAGTACGGCGCTAAACTTGATTCGTTCGACATAGGCGCCAACTATTAAAGCTGGGGTGATTATTGCAAATGTCATTTGAAACATGAAAAAAACATTTTCAGGAATCGTTCCAGATAGTGTAGAGGGAGTTACTCCTGTTAGAAAGGATTTTGAGGTTCCTCCCCAAAACAGGCCATCATTGCCGAAGGCTATCGAATATCCAATAACAAGCCATACAATTGAAGCCAATACTGCTATGCCAAAACACTGCATTAAAACAGACAACACATTTTTCGACGTTACTAGTCCTCCGTAGAACAAAGCAAGGCCCGGCAGAGTCATAAACAATACCAGAGCGGTTGACGTCATTATCCAAGCCGTGTCGCCCGATGACAACTTATCAGTAGCACTTGCTAGGTCTGGAAAGGCCATCAATGCAATTAGAAACAAACCTAGTGGCAAAAAGACTTTTTGAATGATAAGCATGATGTTTCTCCCCAAAAAAACGGCTATAAATAAACTTGCTAAAAATATAAATTACAGCAAAAAACCTAAAATTAGTAATTTCGTATACTTTAGCTGTTAAATGTCTGCTCAAGAGACAGCCCGATAGCGCTA
>PTLG01000097.1 GCA_002937995.1 Alphaproteobacteria bacterium MarineAlpha3_Bin7
CCAGGGACAGCACCCTTGACCATTATTAACCCACGATCGACGTCTGTGGAAATAACCTCTAAGTTTTGCTTAGTAACCCTCACGTCCCCCATGTGGCCTGCCATTTTCTTGCCCTTAAACACTTTGCCGGGATCTTGACACTGTCCTGTAGAACCCAAACTTCTATGATTTATGGAGACGCCATGTGACGCCCTTAAACCTTTAAAACCGTGACGTTTCATACCACCTGCAAAACCTTTACCCTTGCTAGTGCCGGTTACATCAACTTTCTGACCGATAGCAAAGTGTTCTGCAGTAAGCTCAGAGCCAACATCAACAAACCCATTCGTCCCCACTCTAAACTCTGCCAATATCCTTTTTGGCTCAATCTTTACCTTGGCATAACTTTCCCGTAGTGGCTTACTTACATTTTTTACTTTCGCTTTTCCGGCGCCAACTTGAACAGCAGAATACCCATCTTTTTCAATGGTACGGTGCCCTACTACTTTGCAACTATCCAGTTTTAACACTGTTACAGGAATATGACGTCCATCGCTAGAAAATATCGAGCTCATACCTAATTTTTTAGTTATCAAACCTGTTCTCATTTTATATCACCGACTATATTTTAATTTCAACGTCAACTCCGGAGGCCAAATCAAGCTTCATTAGAGCATCAACCGTCTCAGGTGTTGGGTCTATTATATCAAGAACTCTCTTGTGCGTCCTAATTTCAAACTGCTCACGTGATTTCTTATCAACGTGGGGTGATTTTAAAACCGTATATTTCTCTATATTTGTAGGCAATGGTATTGGGCCACGCACCTCGGCTCCAGTTCTTTTTGCGGTGTTTACAATTTCCACCGTAGATTGATCAAGAACTCTATGATCAAACGCTTTTAATCGAATTCTAATATTTTGGCTATCTACCACAATCAATCTTTCTTTTTGTCTCTATCAACTTGCTAATTTTTCTTTTACTTCTTCCGAAACAGCCTGGGGTAGCTCCGCATAGTGATCAAAGTGCATTGTAAATTGAGCACGACCCTGGGACTGAGATCTTAGGGTACTCACATACCCGAACATATTTGCTAGTGGCACCATAGCGCTAACCACTCTTGCATTGCCACGCTCGTCCATAGACGACACATTTCCACGACGACTATTTAAATCCCCTATAATATCACCCATATATTCCTCAGGTGTTACCACTTCGACCCTCATTATGGGCTCAAGCAACACTGGCTTAGACTTCATCACACCTTCTCGAAATGCTGCCCTAGAGGCTATTTCGAAAGCCATAACGCTTGAGTCCACGTCGTGAGAGTCACCATCATATAACTCCGCTTTTAAATCCGTCACCGGAAATCCCGAAATCGGCCCAGACTCCATAGAGCTTTTAAAACCCTTTTCCACTCCTGGTATAAATTCCTTGGGAATATTTCCACCCACAACGGTATTTACAAATTCAAATCCAGAACCTGGAGGAAGTGGTTCAAATTTAACCTTCAGACGTGCAAACTGACCAGCTCCACCAGTTTGTTTTTTATGTATATAGTCCACATCAGATGGTGCGGTTATAGTCTCCCGGTATGCTACCTGCGGTTGCCCAATATTTGCCTCAACACTAAACTCGCGTTTCATTCTATCAACGAGAATTTCGAGATGAAGCTCCCCCATTCCCTTGATAATAGTTTGTCCACTTTCTAAATCACTAGCAACTTGAAAAGAAGGGTCTTCAGAAGCAAGCCTACTTAATGCCTGTCCCATTTTTTCTTGATCACCTTTTGTTTTCGGTTCAACCGCAATTTCTATAACAGGATCAGGGAACTCCATTCTTTCCAATATTACTGGACTGTCTGGATTACATAAAGTGTCCCCCGTTGTAGTGCCTTTTAGCCCTGCGAGTGCTATAATATCGCCTGCTCTAGCCTCTTTTATATCCTCCCTATCGTTTGCATGCATCATCAGCATCCGCCCGACTCGCTCCTTGTTATCTTTCACAGAATTTAAAACATAGGTACCAGTTTCTATTACCCCTGAGTAAACCCTAGCAAAAGTTAATGAACCGACATACGGATCTGTCATGATCTTAAATGCTAGAGCCGAAAATGGCTCGTCATCGGAGTTATTTCTCTCAATTTCCTTCTCTGTGCCGACCTCAATCCCCCTTATGGCAGAAACGTCAGTTGGCCCAGGCAAAAAGTCCACAACACGATCTAATAAGGGTTGAACACCTTTATTTTTGAACGCCGACCCACATAACACTGGCACAAAGTCCAACGCAATTGTTCCTTTACGAATACAATTAATTAAGACCTCTTCACTAGGTTCATTACCTTCAAGGTAGGCCTCCATAACAGTATCATCTTGCTCAATTGCTAACTCTATAAGAGCTTCCCGCGCTTTAGCCGCTTTATCTTGCAGGTCAGCTGGGATTTCTGTTATCTCAAATTCAGCTCCAAGTGTTTCATCTTTCCATATGATTGCCTTGTACTTTATCAGGTCAACAATTCCTACAAAATCAGCCTCAGACCCAATAGGTAACTGAAGAACTAGGGGCGTCGCGCCCAACCTATCATCAATCATCTCCACACAACGGTCAAAATTTGCACCTATTCTATCCATCTTATTTACAAAACATATCCTAGGTACGTTATATTTATCTGCCTGGCGCCATACCGTCTCGGACTGCGGTTCTACGCCGGCAACACTGTCAAAAACCGCCACGGCTCCATCCAAAACTCTTAAACTTCTCTCTACTTCAATAGTAAAGTCAACGTGCCCCGGCGTATCAATAATATTAATCCTATGATCATTCCACTCACAAGTAGTAGCAGCTGAAGTTATTGTTATACCCCTCTCCTGCTCCTGTTCCATCCAGTCCATTGTCGCATTGCCATCATGAACTTCACCAATTTTATAGGAACGTCCAGTATAGTATAAAACACGCTCAGTAGTAGTTGTCTTACCAGCATCTATATGTGCCATGATACCAATATTGCGGTATCTATCTAATGGGGTCGCTCTTTCCATATCTATTTCCCAACTACCAACGATAATGGGCAAATGCTTTGTTAGCTTCTGCCATTCGATGGGTATCCTCTCGCTTTTTCACCGCACCACCTCTATTTTCTGATGCCTCAACTAGCTCTGCCGACAACCGGGAGGTCATAGTGTTCTCTGGCCTACGCCTAGATACTTCTATAATCCACCTAATGCCCAAAGCTTGGGCTCTTTCATTTCGTATCTCCATCGGCACCTGATAAGTTGCACCCCCAACACGTCTGGAACGCACTTCAATTTGAGGCTTAACATTATCCAATGCTTCCTTAAAAACCTTAATGGGATCTAATTTTGAATTACTCTCAATTTCATCAAAAGCGCCGTAAACAATCTTTTCAGCAATGGACTTCTTGCCATCGACCATTAATCCATGCATTAGTTTGGTCAATACAACATCTCCATACTTCGGGTCTGGGTTAAACTCTCTTTTCTCAGCTGCTCTTCGTCGGGACATTATTTTAACTCCTTACTTCGGCCTTTTCGCGCCATATTTAGACCTCCGTTGCTTTCGATCTTCGACGCCCTGAGTATCTAATGTACCCCGTATGATATGATAGCGCACCCCAGGCAAATCCTTAACCCTACCACCCCTGATTAAAACTACAGAGTGCTCCTGGAGATTATGCCCCTCTCCAGGGATATAGGATGTTACCTCGAAGCCATTAGTTAGCCGGACCCTAGCAACCTTACGTAACGCTGAATTGGGCTTTTTGGGAGTAGTTGTATAAACACGGGTGCAAACACCACGCTTTTGAGGGCAGGCTTCCATTGCAGGTACCTTATTACGAACAATAGGAGCCTGTCGCGGTTTCCTTATCAACTGGTTAATAGTTGGCATTAATAAATGTACCTTTCAAACTTTAAAACACTGGGCACCTTGCACCTAGAGCAATTTGGCGCCAACAATTACCATCCTCATTTGGCTACTCGACAAACATATTTATCCAAAAATAGAGGAACCCAGCGTCTCGGATGGACACCGACCACCTGCGCCCTCTTGAAAAGCCGGAATATAAGTGCGATCCGTTTTCACGTCAAGCATTGAAATAAATTTATAACAACAACATTCCTCAGTGCTACAAGCAAATTAAAAAAGCCAAAAAAAACCGCGACTTAAGGCTAATACTATTCGGCAGCAGTTTCAGTTAATTTTTCACCCGAGTCAGATTCATTTTCATTTGTCTGTGAAGCCTCAATTTCGGCCGCTTTTTGAGCTATTTCTGCTTCAACTTCACGATCACGATCAGCGGCTATACTTCTCAAATTTCCCATCACAGACCCTGTTCCAGCCGGAATAAGACGCCCAACTATCACATTCTCCTTTAATCCAATCAAATTATCCTGTTTACCTGAGACAGCGGCCTCAGTCAGCACTCTAGTAGTTTCTTGAAATGATGCCGCAGACACAAAAGATGAAGTCTGAAGAGAGGCCTTAGTAATACCTTGGAGCATAGGTACAGATTTGGGCAACTTTCCCTTCTCCGATTTTACTCGCGCGCATTCATCAGCAAAATCCTCTCTGTCAACTAACTCCCCAACTAACAAATGAGAGTCTCCACCATCAACAATCTCTACCTTTTGCAACATTTGCCTAATTATTACTTCGATGTGCTTCTCATCTATTTTAACTCCCTGCAGACGGTATACATCTTGAATTTCATTAATCAAATACTCGGCTAATGCTTCAACACCCATAACCTTTAAAATATCATGCGGTACTGGAGGTCCATCCATTAATGGGTCGCCCTTTTCAACATAATCTCCCTCTTGGACGCTAATGTGTTTACCCTTAGGTATCATATATTCAATAGCTTCTTCCTCGTTGCCGTCAGGCACGACCACAACCCTTCTCTTATTTTTGTAATCTTTTCCAAATTCGACCTTACCCTCGTTCTCAGCAATAATGGCGTGATCTTTGGGTTTTCTTGCTTCGAACAGCTCGGCCACTCTTGGCAATCCACCTGTTATATCACGCGTTTTTACTTCCCTTGGGATCCTAGCAAGAACATCCCCAGCGTGCACCTTTTGTCCGTTTTCTACGCTTAATATAGCATCTACAGACATAAAATATCTCGCCTCTATACCGTTAGGTAGTTTTATGACCCTATTTTTACCATCTCTTAGAGTGATTCTAGGCTGTAAATCCGCATTTTTTTTCTCATGCTTCCATTCAACAACAACTTTTGAGGATATTCCAGTTGCCTCATCAGATTGCTCCTGAAAGGTTACACCTGGAACTAAGTCCACAAAATTGGCTGTCCCCTCTTTCTCTGTTATGATCGGCAATGTATGGGGATCCCATTCTGCCAACTTCTCACCTCTAACCACCTTAGCTTGATCTTTTACAAGAAGCCTCGCGCCATAAGGTATTCTATACTTTGCTTTTTCTTGTTTTTTATCATCAACAAGCAATAATTCTGCTTTGCGATTCATAACAATCGTTACCCCATTACCATTCTTGACAACGTCACAATCCACCAACCTAATTTTTCCATCTGAAGACGACTCTATACTAGACTGTTCGCCCCCGCGTTGGGCCGCACCACCAATATGAAAGGTACGCATAGTGAGTTGGGTGCCGGGCTCACCAATGGATTGTGCCGCTATTACACCTACTGCTTCACCAATATTCACGGCTGTGCCCCTAGCTAGATCACGGCCATAACAGGCCCCGCAAACACCTGTCTTTGTCTCACAAGTTAACACTGATCGCACCCGAACCTCGTTTATTTCGGCTGTTTCAAGCTTTTCAACTGCATCCTCATCTATAAGAGAATTTCTCTCTAAAAGCATTTCGCCTGTATCCTGATCGTTTAATGTTTCTGCAAGAGTCCGACCCAACACACGATCTCCCAAGGATACAATAACCTCTCCACCTTCAATTATCGATGCGACACTTATGCTTTTCTCAGTTCCACAATCATACTCAATTACAATCGCATCTTGAGCAACATCAACAAGTCGCCTAGTTAAATATCCAGAGTTGGCCGTCTTTAGTGCGGTATCCGCCAGACCCTTTCGTGCACCATGGGTAGAATTAAAATATTCTAAAACACTCAACCCCTCTTTAAAATTAGAAATAATTGGAGTTTCAATAATTTCTCCAGAGGGTTTCGCCATCAATCCCCTCATGCCTGCTAACTGTTTCATTTGTGCAGCAGATCCCCTCGCGCCAGAGTCCGACATCATGTAGATAGAGTTTACGGGCTGACCTGGCTCGTTTTTAGAAATCTCTTTCATCATCTCGTCTGCCACCTGATCCGTACAACGGGACCATGCATCAACAGCTTTATTATACTTTTCTCCCTTAGTAATAAGACCATCTAAATATTGCCGCTCATAAGCCTCTATTTGCTCCTCCGTGTCATTCACAAGCTTCTCTTTTGAAGCAGGAACAACAAGATCATCCTTTCCAAAAGAAATACCGGCTCGACATGCAAAAGAAAAACCCAGCGCCATGATATGGTCAGCAAATATAACAGTCTCCTTCTGGCCACAATGTCGGTAAACTTCATCAATTACACTGGAAATGTCTTTCTTTGTTAGAAGCTTATTCACCATGGAATACCCAATATTAGGGTTATCGGGCAATAAATCTGCTATCATCATACGGCCAGGGGTAGTTTCAATCCGTGTAAATTTTTTCTCATCATTTTCGCCTTTTATGGCTAGTCTTGCATGGATTTTAGAATGAAGCGTAACAACCCCCTCATGCAAAGCAGACTCAATTTCGCTCATATCGGAAAAGATCATGCCCTCTCCTGGTTCAGAATCTCTTTCAATAGTTAAATAATATAGACCTAGAACAATATCCTGCGATGGCACGATAATAGGTTTACCGTTGGCAGGACTGAGAATATTATTTGTTGACATCATCAATACTCTAGATTCTAACTGAGCCTCCAAAGATAAAGGAACATGAACAGCCATTTGGTCACCATCAAAATCCGCGTTGAAAGCAGTACAGACTAATGGATGTAATTGTATTGCCTTACCCTCTATTAGCACGGGCTCAAAAGCTTGTATGCCTAACCTATGAAGAGTAGGTGCACGATTTAAAAGAACAGGATGTTCCCTAATTACTTCCTCTAATATATCCCAAACCTCTGGCCTTTCCTTTTCAACCATACGCTTAGCCGCCTTTATAGTGGTCGCTAAACCATATTTTTCTAGGCGCGAATAAACAAAAGGTTTAAATAACTCCAAAGCCATTTTTTTTGGGAGCCCACATTGATGCAATAGCAACTCAGGGCCCACAACAATTACAGACCGACCTGAGTAATCAACTCTTTTGCCCAGTAAATTCTGCCTAAACCTTCCTTGTTTTCCCTTTAGCATATCGGACATAGATTTCAAAGGCCGCTTGTTAGCTCCTGTTATGGCTCTGCCCCGACGCCCGTTATCAAATAATGCATCTACGGACTCTTGCAACATACGTTTCTCGTTTCTTACGATTATTTCGGGGGCCCTTAAATCCATAAGTCGCTTCAGTCTATTGTTACGATTAATTACGCGCCGATAAAGATCATTCAAATCTGAAGTAGCAAATCTGCCTCCATCTAATGGAACTAGAGGCCGCAACTCTGGTGGTATAACCGGAACAACAGTAAGTATCATCCATTCTGGTCTCGCCCCAGAAGAAATAAAAGCTTCAAACAATTTCAATCGTTTGACTAATTTTTTTCTTTTAGCTTCTGATTTGGTTGTCTTAAAATCTTCCCGAAGCGAGTCATACACGCTCTCCAGCTCAATACGCTCCAGCATTTCTCTTATAGCTTCCGCTCCAATTCCCGCCTGAAAAGCGTCTTCTCCAAATTCGTCTAATGCATCTTGATATTCTTCCTCAGAAAGAAGTTGTTTTTCCTCTAATGGTGTTAAGCCAGGCTCAGAGACTACATAGCTCTCGAAATAGAGGACTTTCTCAAGATCTTTTAAGGTCATATCTAAAAGCAAACCAATTCTTGAAGGTAGCGATTTTAAAAACCATATATGAGCAACCGGGCAAGCTAACTCTATATGCCCCATCCTATCTCTACGCACTTTAGTAAGCGTAACCTCAACACCGCATTTCTCGCAAACTATACCCTTATACTTCATCCGTTTGTATTTCCCGCACAAACACTCGTAGTCCTTGATTGGGCCAAAAATTCTAGCACAGAAGAGACCATCTCTCTCAGGCTTGAAAGTACGATAATTTATTGTCTCTGGCTTTTTTATCTCGCCAAAGGACCATGAATAAATTCTTTCGGGACTAGCAATACTAATCTGTATCTGATCAAACTGCTGCGTTGATGCTGCTGGCTCGAAAATCCTCATCAACTCATTCATATTTTAGCTCCTTGTAGATTTAGCTTAACAATATTAGCTTTCATTAATAGTTTCTCTGTTTGAGCTCTACATTCAAACCCAATGAATGAAGCTCTTTAACCAAAACGTTAAACGACTCGGGAACACCTGCTTCGAAGGTATCGTCACCCCTTACAACAGCTTCATATACCTTAGTTCTGCCAGAAACATCATCCGATTTAACTGTCAACATTTCCTGCAAAGTATATGCCGCACCATAAGCCTCTAACGCCCAAACCTCCATCTCACCAAACCTCTGGCCTCCAAATTGCGCCTTCCCACCGAGAGGTTGTTGTGTAACCAAACTGTAGGGCCCAATCGAGCGCGCATGTATCTTATCATCAACCAAATGATGAAGCTTAAGCATATAAATATACCCTATAGTGACAGGCCTATCGAAATATTCCCCTGTTCGGCCATCAAATAATCTGACCTGCCCAGATACATCCACGCCTGCTTTTTCGAGCATTGCAACAATGTCGCTCTCGTGAGCTCCATCAAACACTGGAGTTGCTATTGGCACACCATTTTTCAGATTTCCCGCAAGTTCAATAATTTGATTTTCATCAAAGTCTGCAATATTTTCGTTGTAACTATCCTCACCGTATACAAATTTAAGCTTATCTTTTAGCTGCTCCATTCCAGTCCCGTTGCTGGACAAAGTTTCTAAAACCTCAGACACCTGAGAACCCAAACTTGCACACGCCCAACCCAAATGAGTTTCAAGTATTTGCCCAACATTCATTCTGGAAGGGACGCCTAACGGGTTTAGGACTAAATCAACAGGAGTACCATCTTCTAGAGTAGGCATGTCCTCAACTGGCACTATTTTAGAAATCACTCCCTTATTTCCATGTCGCCCAGCCATCTTATCGCCAGGCTGTAGCTTCCGTTTTACGGCTACAAAAACTTTTACAAGCTTCATTACTCCAGGAGGTAATTCATCTCCTCGCTGGAGTTTGTCTACCTTATCATCAAACCTATCCTGAAATACGGCAATATTGCTTTCATGCCTTTCTTTAAGAAACTCAACCTCCCTCATGACCTTATCACTATCAACGGTCACTTGAATTAGTTGTCCGAATGTAAGTTTCTCTAGTAGTTCTATAGTAACCGGTGTGCCTGGAGTGATTCCTTTGGGACCATTAACAATCGTCTTCTTGTTCAATTTTTCCCAAATTTCTCTTT
>PTLG01000098.1 GCA_002937995.1 Alphaproteobacteria bacterium MarineAlpha3_Bin7
CAGAAAAATACATTATGTCTCCCTCGGGAGACCATGCGATAGAATTGGGAATTCTTATTTGGTCAAGTAAAAGGGACAATTTATTGTTTAAGGAAAGTTGATATAATGATCCTGATGGGTTGTCGGGATTGCCGTCATTCATTGATCCAACCAAAAATCTTCCTGTTTTATCTATTTTTCCATCATTGAGTCGATTTTCAGGCTTATTCGGTTCGGGATCTACTATTTTAGCAAATTTGCCTGTTTCCGGTCTGAAATTATAGATACCATCCTTTAAGGCGGCTATTAGCTCACTATTTTTTGCTCGGGCTACACAGCCAATCTGGGTGTGACAACGCCAAAAATTAAAAGTTCCATTAATGGGGTTTAAACAATTTATAGTAGGACCATTTATGTCTACCCAGTAGAGCAACTTTTCTTCGGGTACCCACAAAGGAGATTCTGCCAAAGAAAAATTAGACCGATAAAGACACTCGGCTTTTTTAGTCTTTTTATTCATTTATTTTTCAACAATAGCTATTCCTCAACAATAGCCATCACTTCAATTTCTAGTTTAGCTTCCTTCTCCATCAGGCTAGCTACTTCTACTACGGCCATTGCTGGAAAATGTTTTCCAAAGTTCTTCCTATACGATTCACCAATTAATTTTTGCGAGTTAATATATCCTATTTTATCTGTAATATACCATGTCATCCGAACTATGTTCTCAGGTTTTGCTCCACCTTCCGCTAAAATTAACACAATATTTTTAAATGCTTGAGCAGCTTGTCCAGCAATGTCTTGCTTGACAAAATTTTCATTTTCATCCCAACCAACTATTCCACCTGTTACGACGATTCTTCCTTTTGCAGAGATTCCGTTGCTGTAGCCTCTCGGTCTGGGCCAGTTAGGGGGATGTAAAATATTCATAATTTGATCCTTTTTTTGCAGAATGCTTACTTGTTAGTGTAAACAAAAAAATTGAACCTTGCTCCAATATTTATCGTAGTCTAGATAATACAGTTTCAAATAGGAACAACAATTAGGTAATCAGTTAACTATGATAATAAATCGATTCTCTGGGTGCATATTATGGATGTAGTTTGTATAGGAGGCGGTCCAGCGTCATTATATTTTTCTATTCTGGCAAAAAAGGCTAACCCTGGTTGGAATGTTAAAATATTTGAGCAGAACCCAGATAATGTGACATGGGGCTTCGGGGTAGTATTCTCGGACGAAACTATGGAAAATTTTAAGGAAGCCGATTATGACACTTATAAGGCGATAACAGATAGTTTTGAACACTGGGATGATATAGACGTTTTTCACGAGGGAACTAAGGTCACTTCTAAGGGGCACGGGTTTGCGGGTATGCAAAGACTAAAATTGCTTCAGATACTCGAGTCTAGAGCAAGTCAGCTAGGAGTAAAAATACATCATGATGTTATCATTGACTCTCTTGAAGACTATAAAGATGCAGACCTTATCTTAGCGGGCAATGGTATTACGTCTTTCATACGGGAGCAGTATAGTGAGGAATTTGGATCCGATGTAGTATTTAGGCCTAATAAGTTTGTGTGGCTGGGTTCCACGAAGAGGTTTGATGCATTTACTTTTTATTTTAATAAAAACCAGCACGGTTTATGGCGAGGCCACTGCTATCAATACATGCCCGGACATTCAACATTTATCGTGGAATGTACAGATGAAACTTTTGCTAAGACAGGGTTAGATGGTTGCTCAGAAGATGATACGGTTGCCTATCTTTCCGAATTATACAAAGAGGAATTGGGAAGTGACAAGTTAATCACAAATAATTCTCTGTGGCGCAATTTTCCGAGGGTTAAAAATAAAAATTATTTCCATAAAAATATTGTTCTGATGGGGGATGCCTTGCATACGGCTCATTTTTCTATTGGGTCTGGGACCAAGCTTGCCATGGAGGATGCGGTAGAGTTGGCGGACTGTTTGACCAGTTTTAACGGAAAACTTGATAAGGCCTTACCAGAATTTCAGAAACGCCGTGAGCCCATTGTCGATAGCTTACAGCGTGCTGCCCAAGTAAGTATGGAGTGGTTTGAAGACGTAGAGCGGTATCATGACAAGATGGACCCGCTTGAGTTTTCTTATAGCTTGTTAACGAGAAGTCTTCGTATAAATCATGCAAACCTTGAAGCAAGAGACGCCAACTTAGTCAAAGACGTTGATACAATGGTGCTAAAAAAGGCTTCTGCCCAGTCAGGAGTAAAGGTAACTGCCAGCCCGCCAATTTTTACCCCCTTTAGATTGAGGGAAATGCTGTTAGAAAATAGAATAATGATGTCACCTATGTGCATGTATTCTGCAGATAACGGGCTTATAGGCGATTGGCACTTGGTTCACTTAGGTAGTCGGGCTATGGGAGGCGCGGGTTTAATAATGGCTGAGTGTACAGCTATTTCAAAAGAAGGAAGAATAACACCTGGTTGCGCAGGGCTGTACTCTGATGAGCATGTTGTGGCATGGAAAAAGATAACAGATTTTGTTCACAAGAACAGTTCAGCAAAAATAGGTGTTCAGTTGGGGCATGCGGGAAGGAAGGCATCTACTAGACTGCAATGGGAAGGTGGTGAAAAAGAACAGCTTCCTGTTATTGCAGATAATTGGCCAATTATCTCTGCTTCACCCTTGGCTTATACTTTAAATAATCAGGTGCCTAAGGAGATGGATCAAGCAGATATGGATAATGTAATAAAAGATTACGTTAAATCTGTTGAAAGAGCCCTAGAGGCAGGTTTTGATATACTAGAGTTACACTGTGCACATGGCTATTTACTTAATAGCTTTCTGTCTCCTAAAACAAATATCAGAACAGATAAATACGGAGGTAGTATTGGAAACCGACTTCGGTTTCCGATTCAGGTTTTTAAGGCAATCAGAAAAGCTTGGCCTCTCGAAAGGCCTATATCGGTGAGAATTTCTGCTCATGACTGGATTGCGGGCGGATTCGAACCAAGCGATGCAGTTGAAGTTGCATTGGCATTCAAAGCTGCGGGATGTGATATTATGGACATCTCATCTGGACAGGTAGTAGCGGAAGAGGAGCCTGTTTACGGTAGGTTATTTCAATTACCATTTTCCGAGAGAGTTAGATTTGAAGCAAATATACCTACAATGACAGTCGGGAATATACAGTCCTATGCTGATGCAAATTCAATAATTGCTGGTGGCAGGGGTGATATATGCGTTATAGCTAGGATGCATCTTTTTGATCCTTATTGGACGAGGCACGCTGCTAACTACTTAGGCCACCAATTAGAAATGCCACAACAATACAAATCTGTAGAAAAGTACAATCCTCGATGGGCTTAGTCCACTTTTAAATGGGTTGATCTAGGTCTCAGCTGTCTCTGGCCGATTGTATTATTTTAACTAAATATAATTTTGGGTAATCCAACGAGCTACTATCCGCGTAAATATAGTAGAAACAGGTTTGCGCCGTTGATTGTAGGGCCGCTCTATCCCGGCGGCCATTCTTTCCTCCCCAACGGTGCAGCAGGGCCACCAGAGGACGTCTCCCCTTTTATACTCTTGGTGGCCCATTCCTTCTTTTTGGAGCCACATGAGTTACCAATTATTGGTAGTCTAAGCCCCTGGCCCGATATTATTTCGATGACCTAGGGAAGTTTTTTAACCAAATAGTATTATGTTTTTTTGCTACGGCTGCACCCGTTTTCCAGTCAGCTCGATCCTCTGGCGTGAGTGCTGTCATATCTTCAAACATTGCTTCAGTAGTACCAGGGCTGTACACCATCAGCATATGGATACCCTTATCTCCAGCAATTACTTGATGCGGCGTACCGGGAGGTATATGAAATAAATCGCCAACCTTCCCATCATATTCATCATCGCCAAGTAAGAATTTAGCTCCCCCCTTTAGCACAAAGAAAGTTTCATGGTTGTTTGGGTGCATGTGTGGGCGAGAGGCAAATCCCGCTGGGCAACGCTCTTCACATACTTCGTACGCTCCATTAGTGTCTCCACTAGTCACTTTTACGAACATATCATTTGCTCGTTTATATATGTTACCCTCGTCAGATTCGACTCTCTTGGCTTTAGTCATAAAACCCCCTTAATCATTTATACATAGATATAATAAATTGGAAAATTTGACGGTAAAAGTATTTTGTCAAAATAAGAAACACGAGACATAAAATAGATGCTCACTGATATATCAGAAAAACCAAACTCTATTAAAAAAAAACGTAGAAAAACTTGTTATTCCCGCAAAAAACTGTAATTTTCTATCAATAATGGTAATAACAGATATATCAGGATAGCATGTTAGACAGCTTTGACATTACTGAGGATGTTGGGGAAACTGGTCTCATCAGAGATGATGTATATCTGAAGGTTAGGGCAGATATTTTGACTTGTACACTTATGCCGGGTTCGCTTTTGCAAGAAAAGGAGCTGGCTGAGAGGTATTCAGTGGGAAGGTCACCTGTTAGAGATGCTTTGTTGCGACTTCAAGAACAAGGTTTGGTCAAGATTTTGCCCCGTAAGGGATACCGTGTTCTTCCAATATCATTAGGGGACGCACAAGATCTGTATGATATGCGTATTTTGTTGGAAAAAGAATGTATAAAAAGAGTTATAGACTCGGCTAGTGATAAACAAATAGGTACCCTGGAGGTTTTTCGTACAGCTAGAGATAGGATAGATTTAGCTGAGTGGGTTACCTATAACAGCGAGTTTCATCGTTCCATAGCTGGTCTGGCTGGAAATGCGAGATTATCTAGGGCTGCAGAAGAAGTTATTGATCAGTTTGATAGGCTTACATTTTTGAGTGTTTCAGAAGCACCCCAATATATTTCGTCTGAGAAGTTGGTGAAAGAGCATTGCGAGATTATTGATGCAATAAGAATCCGTAACAAGTCGCTAGCTGTTCGTTTGATTGGTGCCCATGTGATAAAATCGAAAAAGCGCCTATTTGCAATATTAGAAAATCCACCCATAGTAGATTGATAGAGGGTAAAGAATTTCATGAGACCTTTTGAATTTATCAAACCCGATAGTGAGGCTTCAGCGATTGAGCTTCTTGGAAAGCTAAGCCCCAACGTGAGAATTTTAGCAGGCGGCACGGATTATCTAGTCGATCTAAAGCATACTGCAGATGTGCCTAAGACCGTTATGGATATTTCACGGCTACCAGAGTTAAAAGGTATAGATGAAGTGGATGATGGATTGAGGATAGGGGCTGGTGTTACTCATACTGAAATTATGCAAAATCCACTAATAAAAAAATATGCTCCGGCGATGATTCATGCAGCACATACTATCGGCGCTGTTCAAACACGTAATTTAGGTACAATTGGTGGAAACCTTGTTACTTGCGTTCCGTCAATGGACTCTGGTCCAACTTTGGTGGCGCTGGATGCAGAAGTTAACATTGTAGGAAAAGATGGCACTCGAAGAATATCCCTAACAGATCTATTTGTTGGCCCGAGGAAAACATCACTTAAGTCGAATGAGTTATTGACTGAAATAATTATCCCCAAAAGAAGTTTAGGTAAACCAGCAAATTTTTATAAGTTTGGACTAAGGAAGGGACAGGCTTTAGCACTGGTTAACGCAGCATCCAGTTTATGGATAAAGGGGGGGTGTTTTAAGGACCTGCGAATATCCATAGGTGCGGTAGCCCCAGTGGTTATTCGTTGCTTAAAAGCTGAGAAATATCTGGAGGGAAAAAAAATAGACGAGAAATTAGTCAAAGAAGCTGGAAACATAGCTGTGACAGAGGCAAAACCTATTGATGATTTTAGGGCCTCGCAAAGTTACAGGAATGATTTGATAGCGGTGCTAGTAACAAGGACAATTAATGCAGCAATAGATTTAGCCGATAAAGACTGAGGTATTTAAATGGACGTAGAACTGATAATTAATGGTGAGGAAAAGACAGCGTCAATTCCTCCTGAGACAACATTATTAAAGTTATTGAGAGAAGAGTTTTATCTTACCGGAGCTAAAACTGGCTGCGATGTGGGCGATTGCGGAGCGTGTACTGTGTTAGTAGATGGTGAAGCTGTTAACTCATGTCTTATGTTAGCTGGACAGTTACAGGGCCGGTCTGTAGAGACGATCGAGGGTTTGGCAAATCTAGAAGATTTTCATCCTTTGCAGAAAAACTTTGAAGACCTCGGTTCATTGCAGTGCGGTTTTTGTGGTCCTGGTATGATTTTGTCTGCGAAACAATTGTTAGAAGAAAACCCAGAACCAACAAAACAAGAGATACAGGATGCTATCGCCGGGAACTTGTGTAGATGTACTGGTTATACAAAAATAGTTGAAGCAGTGGCGGACGCCGCAAAAGAAATGAGAGAAGAGCCATAGAATATAATGGGAGAAGCTAAAGATGGTAGATAAAGTGAAAGTTAAAGAGCGGGAATCAACTCTCGAGGAACTTAGGGAGGTAAATGATGATTTGCGTCTACCCTCTGTGCCTGAAAAGGTATCTTTTCCAATAGATGTAGTAACCCCGGAAGCGCGAACCCAGACACCGGCAGTTGGTCAGAGAGCAAGTAGGCCTGACGGAAGGATGCACGGGCTTGGTCAAACAAAATATATTGATGATATGAGCTTTCCTGGAATGATTTATGCTAAGATAAAGAGGGCAGGTGTAGCGAAAGCTAGGATAAAGAAAATAGATTTATCTGAGGCGGAAAAAATGCCTGGAGTAATGGCAACACTGATTGGAAGTGAAATCCCAGTAAATTCATTTGGTCCGTCTTACCAGGATCAGCCCATAATTGCTGATAAGTTAATTTATCATGCAGGTGATCCAGTGGCAGCAGTCGCTGCGACGACTGAACAATTGGCTGCTGATGCCTTGGAAAAAATTAAGATCGAATATGAACAACTGGAACCAATATTTGATCCTATTGAGGCTATGAAAGAATCGGCTCCTGAAGTTCATCCAGGGCAAGGAAATATATACTCTTCAAAAATCATACAAAAGGGAGATGTCGATAAGGGGTTCAAGGACTCATATAGAACTTATGAAAATACTTTCAGTACCCAGATGGTCGAACATGTTCCTATGGAACCTCATGCATCAATTGCTGAGTGGGATGCTAATGGCAGGGTTATAATTCACTCAAGTTTGGGGAGAATTACATTAGGTCGAGCGGATATAGCGCGTACTTTGGATATGCCAATTAATAGGATCAGGGTGGTTGCAACAGTCGTGGGCGGAAATTTTGGTGGTAAGAATGAGATAACTACTGAACCAATACTAGCCTTGTTATCGAGAAAGACTGGCAGGCCAGTAAAGGGAATTTATACTCGAGAGGACGAGTTCATGTCCTCTACTACTCGGCACCCGTTCATAATGGATTATAAAACAGGTGTCAGCGAGGAAGGTAAGATAATTTCTAGAAAGGTCAGATTGGTCTGTGATGGAGGTGCATATTGCTCTTGGTCCGAGACTACTCTAGGGAAGGCGTGTATTCTTTCTGCAGGTCCATATAATATTGAAAATCTTTATGTCGAAGCTTATGCAGTTTACACCAACAAAACGATGACAGGGGCTATGAGGGGTTTTGGCGCTCCCCAAGTTTGTTTTGCTTACGAATCTCATATGGATGATATAGCTAGAGACCTTGATATTGACCCGCTGCAGATCAGACGCATTAATGCATTTCATGAGGGCTCAGCAAGCCCGACTGGACAAGTGCTTCAAAGTGTAGTGGTAAAGGATTCTCTCGATGTTGCTGCAGATAGATTTGGCTGGGAGGAATGGCAGAAATGATACGTAAGGGTAAAGGCATTGGTTGCATGTGGTATCCAATAGGGTTCACTGTTGCTGCAAATCCTAGTGCCGCTACTGTTAAAGTTAACGAAGATGGTACTGCCACTCTACTCACTGGTACTGTTGAGACGGGGCAGGGATCGCTAACTGTGTTGGGGCAGATAGCAGCGGAAGAGCTTGGAATATCCACCGAAGATGTTCATGTGGTTTCAGCTGATACCGATGCTACCCCAATGGATACTGGTGCCATAGCCAGCCGTACCACATATGTTACGGGGAACGCTATCAAGTTAGCAGCTGAAAAGGCGAAGGAAATTTTATTTGAGGTGGCGGCACCAATGTTAAATGTAAAACCAAGTCAACTTGAGGCTGCAGATAGAAAAGTGCAGGTAAAAGGTTTTCCTCAACGTTTTCTACCCATAGATGAGGTGGCCCTACAGGCTCAATTTGTTCAAGGTCAGCCGCCAATTGGGAGCGCCTCCTACAATCCTCCAACTGTGGATATGGACCCAGAGACTGGCCAAGGTAAGCCATTTTCTACCTATGTTTATGCTACCCAAATAGCAGAAGTAGAAGTAGACGATGAAACTGGTGACGTAAATGTTACCTATATGGCGGCCGCACATGACTGTGGCACTGCTATTAACCCAATGCTTGTTGAAGGACAAATTCAAGGAGGTATTTCAATGGGTATTGGTTTTGCGTTACAAGAAGAGATGTTGTTTGATGAGAAAGGTGTCCAGATAAACCCAAATCTCACAAATTACATCATGCCTACGAGTTTAGATATGCCTGATATAGATGTAGATATTGTAGAAAATTTTGATCCAACAGGTCCTTTCGGGGCAAAAGGTGTCGGCGAACCTACTGCTGTGCCAACTGCAGCTGCGATTTGTAATGCTATATACGATGCCGTTGGTGTTAGAATAACTTCCTTGCCAGCGACAGCCGAGAAAGTTTTAGCGTTGATAAAAGAGAAAAACGAGAAAGATATCAAACAACTGTCTCCAGCAGAATAAATATTTTTTAACAGTGATTTTGTGAGAGTGTGATATGAACGCCGAAAAAATGTTACCTATTGATTTACTTAGAAAGCGCCGGTCCCTAGTAGCTGCCAAAATAGGAGATCCAGGTCCCACTGAGCACGAGCTTGGTTTAATAATAGAGGCTGGTCTAAGGGTGCCAGACCACGGCCGATGTGGACCGTGGAGAGTTCAGGTTATTTCAAAAAACGGCCAACTGGCTCTTGGTAAGTTGTACGGAGAATTATATAGAAGAGAAAATAGCGACGCCTCAGGGGAACAAATAGAATACTGGCTAAATCGCCCATCTAGTGCGCCTTGCCTTCTCGTTATTACTTGCCACATCAATCAAGCTAAAATTGAGAAAATTCCAGCATCTGAGCAACATTTATCTGTTGGGGCACTGTGCCAAAATATCCTTAACGCTAGTCATGCCCTAGGCTATGTTGCTCAATGGTTAACTGAGTGGCCAAGTTATCACGATGAAGTGAAAAAAATACTCGGTCATAGTGCCGAAACAGAAATATCCGGGTTTATATTTATAGGTACGGCGACTGAAGAACCTAGTGAACGCAAGAGAGTAAGCGCAGACGAGGTCGTTAGTTTCTGGGATGGATAAAAGGGTGGTTTGAAATTGTTGGTTATTTTTCTACTGGATAACCGACAATGCTTCCCCATTCTGTCCAAGAGCCATCGTAAATAAATATATTTTCATGACCTAATATATGGGTCATAGCTGTCCAGGCAAAGGTC
>PTLG01000099.1 GCA_002937995.1 Alphaproteobacteria bacterium MarineAlpha3_Bin7
AATGAAGATGGAGGAAGGTCTTGATACTGGGCCGATACTTATGGAAGAGAGGATATCAATTAGTGATAGAGAGACTAGTGGTAGTCTCGAACAAAGATTAGGTCAGATAGGCGGTAAGTTAATAACTAAAGCCCTATCAAATATTGAAGAGACAACCATAGCTTCCCGCCCTCAACCTCAAGTTGGGATCACATATGCGGAAAAAATTGAAAAAAGTGAAGGGCAAGTGGACTGGGCTCTCTCAGCAGAGGAATTAGATCGCAAAATCCGAGCTTTTCAACCAAGCCCTGGAGCTTGGTTCATTTTTAATGGTGAGAGAATTAAAATACTTGATGCAATAGCTGTTGCAGGCTCTTCATCAACAGGTAGGTTGGTCGAAGGGCTTGTTGTTGGGTGCGGTAAGGGACTTCTAGATATTAAGGTGGTTCAAAGACAAGGCAAAAAGCCTATGTCCGCAACAGACTTCTTAAATGGGTTTAGAATTTCCCCTGGTACCGTTTTTAACTGAGTTTTGTCATGTCTAGATATAGGGCAACACTAGAATATTTTGGAAAGCCATTTGTGGGTTGGCAAAGACAGAAAAATGGGTTTTCAGTTCAGCAGGCCCTGGAGGAGGCAATAAAAAAGTTTTGTGGTCAAGATGTTGTTACTTATGTTGCTGGCAGAACGGATGCTGGGGTGCATGCCCTTGGGCAAGTGTGTCACT
Organism: Alphaproteobacteria bacterium MarineAlpha3_Bin7; assembly: GCA_002937995.1. Lineage (GTDB taxonomy): Bacteria > Pseudomonadota > Alphaproteobacteria > Rhodospirillales > UBA2165. Next base: position 707 of record PTLG01000099.1, read on the forward strand.
TTGAAATAGAAAAAAAAGAAACCACCAAAACTATAAGAAACGCGATTAATTTTCATCTAAAACCGAATCCCATAATCGTGTTAAATGTAGTTGAGGTTGACGAAACATTTCATGCGAGGTTCTCTGCTAAGGAGAGACATTACCGATATAAATTTATTAATAGGGCTACACCAAGTGCTCTTTATAGTGACCTTAGCTGGTGGGTGCCTCAAGCACTTGACATTGATTTAATGATAGAAGCGTCAAAGTGCCTGATTGGGAAGCACGATTTTTCGACTTTTAGGGCTGCTGGATGCCAGGCTAAAACCCCAGTAAAAACTCTAAATAGTATTACATTTTGGCGAGAGGGATATGAAGTTATTATGGAGACAAAAGCAAAGTCCTTTTTGTATCATCAAGTGCGTAATATGGCAGGTACGTTGAAGTTGGTGGGAGAAAAAAAGTGGACTATAGAGGATTTTTCAAATGCCTTTAATGCTAGAACACGAGTTAGAGGTGGAGTTACAGCGCCCGCATGTGGACTTTATTTTGTGAAAGTTGATTACTAAATATGATCAACTTTGTAAAATTTAACAATCTAGTTTTTATAAGTGCGTGCCTATTAGGCGCTGTACTGTTTCTGAGTCCTATATATTCTAGTTTAAGTTTTTCGGTCGGGGTCACGTTAGCCGTAACACTAATAACCATATCACTTTGGTCCACAGGTGTTGTAGCACCAGCTCTAGGCGCTGTTATATTTTTTTTTGCCGCCACTATTTTTTCGTTGGGTCCACCTTCAATTATTTTCTCAGGCTTTCAGGCGCCAGCCACCTGGCTAGTTTTTGGAGGGTTGGTTATTAGTCTTTGTTTAAAAAATACAAAGCTTGATATAACAATTGTTGGTTATCTTCTTAGGTTCACTAGCTTTAAATATTTTTCTATTTGCTATGGAATTTTTTTGGCCTCATTTTTTATTTCCTTTTTTGTGCCCTCAGCATCAGCACGTGTAGCATTGCTTGTTCCCATAATCATAATGTTCGGCGAAAAGATAGGTTTTAAACCAAAGACGCTTGGAAATAATGGTTTGGTTCTCAGTGCTACCATGGGAACAATGACCCCAGCATTTGGTATTTTGCCTTCTAATGTTCCGAACGTGGCATTACTTGGGGCTTCCGAGAGTATAAAAAATATCACGTTTTCCTATGGCGAATATTTTTTATTAAATTTTCCAGTACTAGGGATAGGTGCCCTAATATTCTATCCAATGGTAATAGGATTTATATTTGCACAAGAGCCAGAAAAACAATTTTCAGAAATTTCCAAGGATAAAATGGAGGCAAAGCAAAAACGCCTGCTTTTTATACTAATTTTAGCTTTATTGTTTTGGACTACAGATGGTTACCACCAAATATCCCCAGCATGGGTTGCTCTTGGTGCATCCGTTCTATGTCTGCTGCCGAAGGTAGGTGTACTCTCAGGTAAGGCACTGGCAAATCTCGATTTTAGTCAGGTAATCTTTGTAGCAGGAATTATAGGATTGGGCGGGATTGCATCTTATTCCGGTGCAGGTGCTTATATTGCAGAGATTATTATTAGAATTATGCCGATGGATAAAGTTGGTAATTTTGTCACATTTTATTTAGTAGTTTGTCTCTCTTGGATTATTGGGGTTCTTACTACTCTTCCAGCACAGCCATCTATCTTAGTACCAATAGCATCAGACATATCAGTGGCCTGTGGTTGGTCTATAAAATCTGTTTTGATGACACCTGTAATTTCTTGGAGTATTTTTCCATTTTTTTATCAGGCTCCGCCGCTAGTTTTGGCAGTTGCTCTTGGTCAATTAAGGGTAGCTTGGGTAACAAGAATGTTATTCTATTACATGATTATTGGGTTGTTGGTGTTACTACCCTTGCATTATCTTTGGGGTACTAGCTTAGGTTATTTTTTATAATCAGGATATAGCGCTTTCTCGTGAGTTTACATTTGAATACCATCTGAGAATATTTTTTTTATCTTCTGGAATGGGTATGCCAGCCTTCTGTGCAAAATCGATGCTAACTTGGGCGGTTATATCTGCTATTGAATATTTATCGGTAGCTACAAACTCACTTTCAGCAAGCCGCTCATCGAGAAAATTGTGAAAGAGTGCTACTCTCTTTTTTCCTCTTTCCGCAAGAGCTGGTATTTGGTCAAAATTAAGGGTTCCAGTTAGTCCTCGATTCTTCAGTCTTTCTACAGTATTGCGAAGGAATTCAGCAACAGCCAAAAAACCATCCCACTCCATTCTGTGCTCCCACATTGATATTATAGCCTTTTCACTTGGATTAACTCCCATTAGGGGTGGGTTAGGATAATTTTCTTCTAGATATCTACAGCATGCAATTGCTTCGCTGATACACGTCCCATCATCTAGTTTTAATACAGGTACGGTGGCCCAAGGATTCAATTTTAAAAAATCCTCTTTCAAATGTTCCCTTTCAGCCGTATTTACTTGGACTACTTCTATGTCTAAACCCTTTTCTGCTATAAAAATTCTCACTCGTCTGGGGCTGGGGGAAGTTTTTACATCATAAAGTATCACTTTTATTCTCTCCTATTTTTTCTTCTATAATAGAGTTGAAGGTAGCAGATTACTTTTAACTTTATTCTTTATATCTTCAGGAAAAACAGCTGGTTTGCGCTTTTTCATATCAAAATACACCTCCACAGTAGTTTGTTTAGCACATAACGTGTTGCTATCAGTTTCAAATAATCTTTGTTCATGCGTAGCACTTTTTTCCCCAATATTTGTCCACCCTCCTTTAATTAAGATTAACTGACCAGCCTTTATTTCATTAATAAAGTCAATTGATATATTCGCTACAACGGTACCCATATTGCCCTTTTTTAGATCTTTTTGTTTTATGCCAATTAGATCCCACATTTGAAAACCCCCATCGTCAAAATGTTGAGCATAATAACGCACATTCATATGTCCCAAATGGTCGCAATGAGATGGTAAAACAATACTCCTATAAACTTCTATCCAATTTTTAATCATTATTTCGAAATTCCTAACTATCTTGAAGATTTTGGGTATATTTCAATTATGAATTTAATCGTATCAGGTTCTCAGTAACTAGTGTAAGCATTAGCCATAACCCAACGTCTAGAAGAACTATACCTGTTGATAAAAGGCCACTTATATTTAAAGTTATTTTGATAATAAATCTTATGTAGATTAGTATAATAATTAGCAGTATTGCGTTTGTCATCTCTGCAATCGGTCCAGAGATTAGGCCAGTTTCAAATAGTATTGCAAAAGGTAAAAAAACAGCATTTTGAACAACTGAAGCCCAGTTATAGGCGACTATTAATCTAATATAAAACTGTTGACGTCCTATTGTTTTAACAAGATGTATCATTACCAGAGGGAATAATACCCATCCTACGACGTAGGAAATTGCGTGGATGGCATAAAAATTAACGCTTAGTGCACTTCTGACACCGGTATTGCTTTGCAAACTAATAAATATGAAAAAAAGAGGGGCTACAATTATAGCGGCATAAAAAGATTGCCAAAAATCTGTCTCAGAGTCACCAAATAGGGACATTCCATCCCTTTTACCTTGTGCTAGCCTAACTGCACCATAAATAGGCTGGAATATTTTCATTCTAGCGTTTAATGCCCCTAAATTTTTTTAAAAAACCTTTCAAGAACTAGAAAGTATATCTGAGTTAATTGTTCTAAATCAGAAATTTTAACGCACTCGTTAGTTTTGTGCATACTTTTGCCAACCATTCCAAACTCAGCCACGGGACAATAGTCCTTTATAAATCTAGCATCCGAGGTTCCTCCAGTTGTACTCAAATCTGGTATTCTACTGGTAACTTGCTTTACAGAATCGGAAATTATATTACTGAGTTCGCCGGGTGGGGTTATGAAGGCATCGCCTGATAATCTCAAGCTAAGCTCAAATTGGTCTGGGTCTATACCTCCAGTATTTCTAATAGTGTTTTTTAGCCACTCTTCCAAACTTTTAAGATTATGGTTATCATTAAATCTAATATTGAAATTAGCCGTCGCCTCCGATGGTATAACGTTGGTCGTCGAGTTGCCCACATCAACACTAGAAAATTGAAGTGTTGACGGTTGGAAGTGTTCGTTCCCATTATCCAGATTACTGTCAATTATAGCCGATATTATCTTTGTTATTCGGTGTATTGGGTTGTCCGCTAAGTGGGGGTATGCTGTATGGCCCTGGGTGCCAAAAACTACTAGTTTACCATTTACACTTCCCCGGCGGCCTATTTTTATCATATCCCCTAAGTTATTGGGGTTGGTTGGCTCACCCACTAAACAAGCGTCTAAAGTTTCATTTTTATCAGAAATCCATTTTAATAGTTTTTTGGTTCCATTTATTGCCAGACCTTCTTCGTCGCCTGTTATAAGTAAACTGATGGATCCCCCTAAATCTGATTTATATTTTTCTATAAATTGAGATGCAGCCGATGCAAAACAGGCTATTGCTGATTTCATATCTGAAGCTCCTCTGCCAAATAGAAATCCATTCCTCTCTACGGCGTCGAACGGTTCACTTTCCCACAATTTAATGTCTCCAACTGGCACTACATCAGTATGGCCAGCAAAACAAAAATTTGGCGCAGTATTTCCAATTCGGGCGTATAGATTTTTTACTTTTGGGCTTTCACTGTCTTCAAATACTAATTCATTACATTCAAAGCCCAGACCCTTCAGTATTTTGCTTAATACTTTTTGTGCCCCACCATCCTCGGGTGTGACACTTTGACATTTAATAAGTGATTTGGTTAATTCCAGAGGATCTATTTTCATCTCGGTCATAAATACCTAGTCTCTCAGCAACTCGTTGATTGAGGTTTTTGATCGTGTTCTTTCATCCACGGTTTTGACTATTACTGCACAGTATAGACTAGGCGCTAGCGATCCATCACTTAATGGTGCACTTGGAATTGAGCCTGGCACAACAACAGAATAGGGTGGAACTTTTCCGGTAATAATATCTCCGGTGCTTCTGTTTACTAATTTTGTTGACGCTCCGATAAAAACACCCATTGATAAGACGGCTCCCTCGCCTACAATTACACCTTCGGCCACCTCGGACCTTGCGCCGATAAAACAATTATCTTCAATAATAACTGGGTCAGCTTGCAGTGGTTCTAAAACTCCACCAATTCCTGCACCACCAGATATATGACAATCTTCGCCAATTTGAGCACATGAGCCAATTGTAGCCCATGTATCGACCATAGTACGCTTTCCAACATAAGCACCAAGATTAACAAATGAAGGCATTAATACAGCCCCAGGGGCTATATAGGCTGACTTCCTTACCACACAGTTAGGAACAGCTCTAAAGTCTGCTTCGATAAACTCCTTTCTACCCCAATTCTCAAATTTTGACGGAACTTTGTCCCACCAATTCCCGTCTCCTGGGCTATTATTTATCGTTTTCATATCATTCAGGCGGAACGAAAGTAGCACCGCCTTTTTTAACCACTGGTTGACAGTCCATTTATTGTTTTCCTTGCAGGCTACGCGCTCTTCTCCAGAATCCAAGAGACCCATAGCCGTGTCGACTGAATCCCTAACATTTCCAGTCGTCTCAGCGCTAATATTATCTCGGTCTTCCCAGGCTAACTCTATAGCCGATTTGATTTTGTCATTTTTCAATTTAGCCTCTCTTTTGTGTTTAGAATTTTCATCTAAAGAAAATGAAAAGTTTTTTAAATTAAGCGTTCGCAACTCCGAATAACCAGCTGGAGAGATCCTCTATGACCACATCTGGTAAAATCTCGTCTGAACTGTTCTTGCTCCAAGGTTTTTTGGTGTTAACCCAAACTGTAGTCATACCCATTTCTGCTGCAGGGCCAAGATTTTTCAATATATCTTCTACCATAGTAGTTGTATTGCAGCTAATATTATACTTAGAAACAATTTGTTGGTAAACTTTAGGTTCAGGCTTAGGAATAAAATTAGCATCGACGATGTCAAAGATAGCTTCAAAGTGGTCGGCTATTTCAAGTTTTTCGAGCACTTTTTTTGCATAGGGTGTTGCAGCATTTGTAAATACAATTTTTCTACCAGGAAGCTTAGTTAATGCGGCATCCAGTTTTTCATCTTTTTTAATTATTGATAAGTCAATTTCGTGAACATAATCGAGATAATCAAAAGGGTCAATTTTGTGATTTTCCATTAATCCTTTTAGAGACGTACCATATTCACGAAAATAACTTTTCTGAAATTTGTATGCCTCAGCCAAACTAACGTTTAGGGTTTTTGCCACATAATTGCACATCCTCTTATCAATTTGATCAAAAAGGTTGAGGGAGGAGGAATAGAGCGTGTTATCTAAATCAAATAGCCAGCACTCAGTATATTTTAGTTTTTCTTCCAACGATTTCTTACCTTACAAGGTGAGTTTAGAAAATTTTAAGATATTAAAGTGCCAACCCCATGCTCTGTGAATAACTCTAAAAGTATGGCATGAGGTACTCTGCCATCCAGAATTACAGACGCCTCGACATTGCCTTTTACGGCATCTAGACAGGTTTGGATTTTAGGAATCATACCCCCTGTTATCGTTCCTTTGCTAATTAGCTTTTTTGCCGCGCTAGATTTTATATTTTCTACTAAATTACCTTTAGGTCCAATAACACCTGCAACATCAGTTAAAAGAAGAAATCTAGTTGCACCCAGAGCTGACGCAATTGCACCCGCTGCAGTATCCGCATTAATGTTATAAGTGTCTTGATTTTCATCCAGTCCAATCGGGGCAATCACCGGTATTTTATTAGAGCTAATCAACTTTTTTAAAAACCTTCTATTTATGTTACTTGGTTTACCAACAAACCCAAGGTCGAAATTTTTCGATTCTGAGCCTTTTCTGTTTGATATACTGATTCGAAGCTTTCTAGCCTTGATAATATTTTTTTCCTTACCTGACAGACCTATTGCTTGGCCGCCAGCAGCCCTTATTGAATTAGTTATTTCTTTGTTTATATCCTTGCACAATACCTTCTCCACAATTTTGACGGTAGCTTTGTCAGTTACGCGTAGGCCATTAATGAAGGTTGATTTTATATTCTTCTTTTTTAATGCATCTCCAATCTGCGGGCCTCCGCCATGTACAATTATTGGGTGTATACCAACTTGTTTAAGTAAAACTACATCTGTTGCAAAAATTGAGGCAAGATGTTCGTTGACCATTGCGTGCCCGCCATATTTTATTACGATAATTTTTTCAGAATATTGACGCATGTAGGGAAGGGCTTGGGATAAAACTTGTGCCTTTGTTAAAGGATCTAATTCTTTCCTATTATTTTTCTTTACCATATTAAAAATAACCTTCAATGATGTGCTAACTTAGCGAGTTCTGCCCTCAAATCATTTAAACCTTGTCCCTTTTTCGAACTAGTTGGTGTTATAAAGGGGTGAGCCCCAAATCTAGAGTGTAGATTATCCGTTGTTAGATTATATAAATTTTCCATTTCATCATATTTTATTTTATCACACTTTGTTAGAACGAGCTGGTAGGAGACACTAATTTTATCCAGATAGTCCATTATTGCTTCATCATTTTTTTTTATACCTCGCCTCGAGTCAATTAAAATACAAATGCGAGAGAGCTGAGGTCTGTTTTTCAGGTAACTTAATACAAACTTACTCCAGTCTTTAATTTTTGTCTTAGAAGCCTTCGCATAGCCGTAGCCCGGGAGATCAACTAGCATTAATTTTTTTTCAAGTTGAAAAAAATTTATCTGTTGAGTTCTTCCAGGCGTATTAGAGGTCCGAGCTAGGGTTTTTCTTGAGGTTAGCGCATTAATTAGACTAGATTTTCCAACATTTGATCTGCCAGCAAAGGCTATTTCATTCAGGGTGCTTTGCGGAAGAGTTTCATCGGAAACCGCACTTAAAATAAATTCACAATTTTGGGCAAACAAAATCCTACCAGCTTCATATTCATCAGCAGTATATTTAGACTCCATAAATATCTTTTCAGTTTGTGACATCATGGTTGTAGTTCTTAAATAGAATTTTTTACAGAATAGGCGTAATTTAAAACTGCAATGGTTAATCAAATAGATAACAACCTTATCCTTAAGTTTTTTTACCACCACCTATGGGGACACCAGCTTTACGCATTATAAGGTACTGCTGAAGAATAGAGAGGGCGTTATTCCAAGCCCAATATATTACCAATCCGGAAGGAAATCTAGCCAGCATAATTGTAAAAATAAACGGTAAAAACATAAATATTTTAGCTTGTGTTGGGTCTGGCGGCGGTGGGTTAAGCTTTTGCTGGAAGTACATTGTAGCACCCATAATAATTGGCCAAACTCCAATAACAAGATATTCGGGGGGTGTCCAATTAATCAGACCAAAAAGATTAACAAAGGTAAGAGGGTCTGCTGCAGATAGGTCCTTGATCCAACCAAAAAAGGGTGCATGCCTAAGTTCAATTGTTACATAGACAACTTTATAAAGAGCAAAAAATACTGGGATTTGTGGCAGTATAGGTAAACATCCAGAAGCAGGGTTGGCTTTTTCACGTTTATACAAAGCCATCATCTCTTGGTTCATTTTTGCTCTATCTTCACCAAACCTCTCTCTAATTTTTAGCATTTCTGGCTGCAGTGCTTTCATTTTAGCCATAGCTTTATAAGAAGTATTTGCTAGTGGAAAGAAAATTAACTTGATTATGACTGTTAGCAGCAGAATTGATAGGCCCATATTACCCAATATGTTGTTGAAGTAATCTAAGGCAAAGAAAAGGGGCTTCGTTAGCCATTCAAACCAGCCCCAATCGATGGCCAGATCAAATCTGCTAATTTT